>CAZMYO010000032.1:0-5726 GCA_964570525.1 uncultured Gammaproteobacteria bacterium
TTGACGTTTTTAGCGTTGACGTTTTTAAAATCATTGTTACTTGTTAACCACAACACGCACGGGAGTTTTTCCTTTTACCTCCACTTTATCCCCCACATCCATAAAATAAAACAGTTTTTCCGCGTCCTGATATCCGATGTTCACACAGCCGTGGCTCATGGGGCGCTTGCCGAATTGATGGTGCCAGTACGCGCCGTGGAGATACAATCTGGGACTAAATTCCAAATTCCATTTAGCGTTCGGGAAATTATAGCCAGGGCCAACATAGCGATGCACCGGCAATTTGCGCGTGATAGCAAACTTTCCAGTTGGAGTCTCCATACCTAGAATACCTGTGGAAACCGGCATCGAACCAAGCGGCACATTATTGATATAATAGTAGGCCTGCTGTTTAGATAGGTCCACCTCCACTCGACGCTCCACATCGCGAGCGCGATTGCCTTTCAATGGATTAAATCCGCGTCGCGCTTCCTGCCCATCCGGGTAGCCATCGCCATCCGTGTCCGGATTATTCGGATCGGTGCCGAGCGCCGTCTCTTGCGCGTCGGTGAGGCCGTCGTGGTCGGTGTCAACTGCTTCTATTGCCATCACCTGTAGCGGACCCAACAAAAATAATCCTATCACGCTCACTGCAATAATGTCTAATATCCGATATTGGATATTTAATATTGGATATTTTTGACTCTTCATAATAATTTTACTTGTTCCTTGATTTTTTGTTCTTTGATTATTTGATAATTATATCACCAAGTTCAGCTGTCCGTAAAATTAGAGACTGACCAGCGCAATTAAGAAGGCCGGCTAATTTGCCGGCCCTAACGACTTCCGAATTATTCGGAAGGTTCATACATGAGTCCGAACACCGCGGTGTTCGGCTCCGGCTTCTTCGGATCCGACCGATAGTTATAGAAACCAATACCGCTCTTGCGGCCGAGGTAACCGTGTTCCACCATATGCTCAAGAAGAAGCGGCGGCTCGAAATGTTTCTCTTGCAGCCCGACGTACAGATTGCCGGCCATGGCGTGAACCACATCAATGCCGATGAGGTCCATGAGTTCAAACGGCCCCAGCGGATGGTTAGCGCCCAGCTTCATGGCGCGGTCCACGGCGACGACGTCCGCGGCTACCGGTTGGGGAGCAAAAACGAGATGGATGGCCTCAAGCATCTGGGCCACGAGCAGGCGATTGACGATGAAGCCGGAGGAACTGTTCACCACCACCGGCTCCTTGCCGATCTGCCGCACAAACTTGACGGCGCAATGAAGCACGTCAGCCGACGTCTTGCTGGTCCGCGCCACTTCGACTAGCGCCATCCGGTGCACCGGATTGAAAAAATGCAAGCCGATGAACCGCTCCGGACGGATGGTCGCCTGCGCCAAGACCCCGATCCTGAGAGTGGAGGTGTTGGTCGCGACGATGGCCTCGGCCCGGATAAACTGATCGATCTTTCGCAGGCAGTCACGCTTGACGCGCTTGCCTTCGGCGATGGACTCAATGACGAGATCGCATTCGACGAGATTCACCAACTTCGTCCACGAGAGGTGGTCGATGATCTTCGCCTTTTCCTCCGCGCTCAACTTACCCTTCAAGATTTCCTTATCCAAATCTCCCTCAAACTTCTGACGAACCTCGTCGACCGAGCCCTTGGTCCACTTGAGCAAAGTAACGCGGATGCCGCGCGCGGCGAGATACCTCGCGATACCCACACCCATATGCCCCATGCCAACGATGCCCACACAACGAATCTCCATCTTGTCCTCCTCGTGGTTGGTGATGGTTAACTCAAGAGATATACTAAATTAATACCAGCCATTGTGTCAAACTTAATTAAATTTTACTCAATGCGTATATCACCCAATTTATCGGTTCGCAAAATATCCGCTCCGGTTCGCTCGAGGCGGCGGAGTATCCTGAACGACGGGTGGCCATAGTGGTTTTTACCAACCGAGATAATGGCGGTTTTGGGCAGAACCCTCGCCAAGAATTCATCGCCGCTCGAGCTGTTGCTGCCGTGGTGGCCAACTTTGAGCGTGTCTGCTTTTAAATATTGGCAAATAATTTTATTATCAGGGCAATATTTATCGAGGAGAGCCTTCTCCAAGGGAATCTCCATGTCCCCGGTAAACAAAAAAGTTTCCGCGCCGTGGGTTAGTTTGAACACAATGGAATAATTGTTGCTATCCGCCAGGCCGACTTCAAGCGGAAGCGCGGGGTTAGGCGATACAAACTCAAGTGTATCGCTCGCGATAGTCCGGACTGTCGGGCTCGCCATGGTGACAATAGTCGCGCCGGGTTCTTCGCGCATGGTTTTATTCCATTCCTGCCAATAAGGATCATTGGTTTTCTCGCGTCCGTTGGTAATAATTTCTTTCACCTTGTAGCGTTTGAGCACATCCACACAGCCGCCATAGTGATCCAAGTCGGGATGCGTTGCCAAAACATAATCAATAGTTCGATCGTAAAATGGGAGCACCTGGCCGAGACGGGAAAGAACGATTTTATTCGGCCCGCAATCCACCAGCATTTTCTGGCCGTTCGCGAATTGAATCAGGGCAGAATCTCCCTGGCCGATGTTGAGGAAAGTAACAGAGAAGTGTTTGGGTCGGTGGCTATCAAAGTAGACGTATAGGAAAATTCCGCTCACTAAGAGAAGGCAGCCGGTGATGATAAAAATAATTTTTTTCATTGCTAAATTGTTCAATTGCTAAATTTTACTACTCCCGTCCCAACATTTCCCAACATTTCCTTGACAAAGGTTCTTTCGTGTGCTATAGTATCACGTTGTTCTTTTGCTCAACTGCGGCGTTTAGCGGAAAACATTTTTCTTTTAAACGCCGCAATGGAGCGGACAATTTAAGAAAGGAGGCTGCCCATGGCCGCCCACAAGGACATTCGGATCCCGTTCGAGATCGAGGGTCGTCGCTTCGAGGCGGTTGGGCTTCTCAAGGAGGGCGAGCCGCCGGTCGACGGCGACGAGATGCTCGCGCGCACCGCCGGTGAGAACGGTGGCGCCATCGGCGAGGAGGACGAAATGTTCCTTCGGGAACACCTTCTTGTCCCGCCGGAGGCGCTCTGGTGGCCCCGTTTGTTGGTCACGAATCGGCGTCCCCCCGACGACCTGCGGTACTATGGCATCAATTCGCGGTGCGTTTCATGCTTTAGTTTCATCCACGGCAGGTTGTTACAATTCTGGCATTCGCTCGACGACCGGTGGCCCGACCTCTGCCTCGTGGTACGCCGCTGCACGTAGCTTCGGCGGCACTAGCCCCCCACCTATGAGAATAGGTGGGGGGCTACAACTTTACATTTTTAGATTCCCGTTTGAATTAAGTTTCGGCGGGTTTTTTATAATTCCTAGCGAGCTCACAGGCGAGAGCTTACTCTCATCTGGGGCAAGCAACGGAAATATATGCCTGTCACGCGCCGTGGCAGCGCTTATTTCCTCGCCAAAATTATCTGGTTCACCCACACGTCTTTCTCTTTTATAAAAATTTCTTCTTCAATTTTAAAGGCCAGCGACTCCAAAATTTCCCGCGCGTGTTCGGGTTGGTGATAGAAAGACTCGATAACAATCGTCCCATCTTTTGTATCTAGCTTCGGCGGATCTTTTTGATTGATGTTAGTAACCACGAATATTCCCTCATCCTTAAGCACGCGATAAACCTCGTCAAAAAATTTTGTGGGGTTTTTAAGATGCACGATCAAAAAAGCCGCCGCCACAATCTCGAACATAGTATTCTTAAAAGGCATGGCTTCCGCGTCGCCAATCACTGCAGAGACGTTGCGCGCAACGTCTCTGCCCAATTTGACGCATAATCGTTCCAACATCTTCAGTGAAACATCAAACGCGGTAACATTGGCGCCGCGACGGGCCAAAAGCGCCGACAAGCGCCCGGTGCCCGCGCCAACATCCAAAACTTTTTTGCCGGCAATGTCACCGAGAAGCGGAAACAGTCTCCCCTGCTCAAAACTGTTCAGATATTTTTCTTTTTTGTCATAAAATTCCGCGGCGAGATTGTAGCCTTTCTCGGAAGAGAGAACTGGTATTTTGCGTTTCATATATTTATATTGTAAGCCCTCACCCTTTATCCCTCTCCCCAAGGGCGAGGGACCCTCGTGAGTGAGTTGCCTTATAAATAAGATGGGTCAGTAATATGTATATTAATACCATCCCCCACCAGGGCAGACGAAACTCCGCCGCCGACCAGGATTGATTCCCAAAAAAATTCACTACTAGTATAACATACCGGAGACCGAAGCCGGCGAACCAAGCGACTAGCTGGCCGAGGGGAAAAAACAAAAATCCTAAAACTAAGGCAATAAAACCAAATAACATCAGCCACGGAATAATCCAAAGCACAAGCACGTTCACCAGCGGGGCGACAATTGAGAGCCGGCCGAATTGGTAAAGAATGAGCGGGAGCGTTGCGATGATGGCGGAAAAAGTGGAGATAAAGGGCTGGACGAGCATGTCATTGCGAGCAAGTGAAACGAGCGTGGCAATCCCCTTGCTTACAGAACCAGTTGTGCTAGCAAGGCTGGCACTCTGACCGTGGGATTGCTTCGCTCGCCTTGGCGTAGCCACGCTTCGGCGAAGCCAGGTCGGTCGTGCCTCCCTCCTCGCAATGACACTGTTAATCACCGGCGAAATATACACCAACCCGAGCGTTGCTAAGAATGAAAGCTGAAATCCGGCATCCCACATTAGCACATAGGGATTGGCCAAAACCATTGCTACCGCAGTGAAAACGAGCACGTTGCCGATACGCGAAAGCCGGCCCAGGTATTGCCCGGTTAAAACTATTATACCCATCACCGCCGCGCGCACCGCCGAGGAAGAGAAGCCGGTGAAGGCGGTGAACAAAACAATGCTCGTTATCACGCCCCAAAAAGCCTGGCGGCGCCAGAGTCCCAAGGCAATAAGAACGCTCATCAGGGTCGTCGCGATAATCGTGATATTGAAACCAGACACCGCGATAATATGGGTAACACCGGTACGATTAAAATTATCCGCGAGCTCCGGTGGAAGCCCGCTTTTGCTGCCATAAAGAATACCGGCCATAAAACTGCTCTCCGGTTCGGGCCAAAGCTTGTTTACCCGATCATTTGTTAGCGATTTAAAGGAGAGAATTTTTTTCATTACCATGTTGCCAGAATCTTTTGCGATCACAACGACTGACTTGGCGTTACCGCAGACAGACGAAATTCCATACCGAGCCAGATATTTATCATAACGAAATGTGCTATCATCTTTATTTTCCGGTTTTTGCAACATGCATTCAATTTTTAATTCGTCTCCATATTGGTATTCGGGATACAGACGAGTTTTTATAAGGACATAGCCGCTCGCCGCCTTACAAGCTATGCCTTCGCAAATATTCCGAACCGCAATTGTGTATCTGGCCTCGACAATCCTGATATCCGGCTCATCGCTTACCCATCCGGTTAAGGTCACTTTTTTATCATTATAAAAACAAACCTGCCCGGAATTACCGCAATTGGGAATGGTTAGGGCGAATCGGTAGGTGCCTAGAGCAAAGAAAAAAATGGCGAGAAGAACAAAACGGTAAAAATTATTTTTCCAAAAAATAATTACAAAAAACAATAGGCCGAATAATGCGACATACAAATAGATGGCCTGGTCCGCCGTAATCTCGCCAAGCGAGGCAAGGGAAGCGCCCGCTATAAAACAAAAACAAAACGCGAGAAACGTTTTGCTTTTTGAG
>CAZMYO010000033.1:0-6970 GCA_964570525.1 uncultured Gammaproteobacteria bacterium
TAGCCAATCAGTGACCGTATTGACCGATACCGCCAGGGTACTGGCGATAGCTTGATAAGCCTGACCTTCTGAGGCCATGATTAATGTTTGCAGACGACGGTAAACTTTGACACTCTTTTCGTTCTCTTGCAGTTGTTTGACGCGTTTGAGTTGTTTGGTTGAAAGGTGTATGGTATACATATTGTTAAAATTAAGAATGAATAGCTTAATTTTAACAAATCATGGTTAAATTAGCAAGTTAGTATATCTACTCCGTCCCGAGCGATTGCGCGACATCAGTCCAGGACGATATACTTTTTGCGAAAATTTTGTCAGGCACCAAGCAGCGGCGCGTTGAAGATTTTTTGACCACCTAAAATATATTCATGATAGCGATTATCGTGACTAGATTTGAGGAACCATCACCACGCTACTCTCTCAACGAATCATTCCCACCCAGAATTATTCGTTGGCAGATTAGCTACCGCCAGACAACCGAATCCACCAACCCAAAAATCTCACCTGCTCTACGCGGGTGAATTTTTGTTTTTTGACCCTTAATCAAGATTGTTTGAAGACATCTTCTATGATAACCTCCCGATTTCGCCACTGGGACACCCAAAACGCTATTTTTTAACCATCATTTCGCACAGCATTCGTTGGCTGGCGTCCATTTTTAATAATTTGGTCTTTTCTTTCCTTGAATCAGGTAGGGTGTAGGTTATCTGATACATATTTTGTAGCAGCTCGATCGCCCGGGTCGCACTCATTCCAATTTTGTGTATTTCTAACTGCCTTTCCAGCTCCTTAAATATGGCATAGGCGGTGAACGCGATACAAATGTGCGCCTCAATCCTTTTTTGTAATTGGTGAAAAATTGGCCTTATTCGCAAATCTGTCTTCGATATGCGAAAAGCTTTCTCCACCTGCCAGAGCTGGGTATATTTCTCCACGATGGCTTTAATGGATATGTCCGCGTTGGTCACATACCCTTTCAGGCCGTCCCACTCCGTATCCGCTATAATCTTTCCCTCGTCAATCACCACCTCGACTTGGCCACTCATTTTTAGAAATTTGTTGTAGCCACGGCTGTTAATGTGCTGTTTGGAAAGCTGGCCGGTTTTAATTTGAATCTTTAATTTTTTTAATCCTTTTTCACGGTTATGTTTGTCTTTGCGAGCGCGCTTGTCTGAGTATGTAATTACGAGAGAGCTACCATCCGGTTTTTTAAATTTGAAACCACCACCGTCAGAAAGGTTTTTGGCTGTTTGTAAAATTTCCTTTTTAACATCTTCCGATTCGTTTTTTATCCGTGCCCCGATAATGAAGGTGTAGGCATCTTTTTTTAAATTTTCAACATTGTCTTTAGAAAGCAAGCCGGCATCGGCCACCACTATGGGCTTCGGCAAATTATGTTTGGCGCAAATCGCTTGCAAAACCGGCAGCAGGGTGTGACCTTCGAAGGTATTACCTTTAAAAATATCGTAACCGATCGGATAGCCGTTTTCACCCACGAGGAGGCCAATCATTATTTGCGGCTGTTGAAATTTACCGTCTTTGCTAAAACCGATTTTTCTTAAATCGTCTTCGTCCTCAATTTCAAAGTACAAAGTGGTCATATCGTAGAAAACCACCGTAATGTCCCCCTGGAATATTTTTTGGGTGTGAGCAAAGGAAATGGCTTCCACCTTGTCTTTGTACTTGCTCTGGAGCTCGTCCAAGAAACGGTAGATGCTACTTGGTGAAACCACAATATTTTTGTATCGTTGGAGATAATCGATGGTTTTCAATTTTGATCCAGGGTACACCAGGCGGGCAATCACCAGGTATCGAAACCAGTCATTAGGAAAAATGTTAAACCCTATTCTGTCAAAAAGCGTCCCTAAAATTAATTCTGGTCCAACGACATTGATGTGAGCATTGTTGAAGGTGTCAAAATATTCATCAATGCTCTTGTCGCGCTGCGTTTCCCAGCCCAAGGGGAACTGACCCGACAATTCGGGTATGAGCTGTTTGGCTTTGGCAACAAGCTTGCCTATTTCGTCGATATCCTTGGAACAACCGACTGTTTTCATTACCCGATATTTCCCGTCTGATTTGACAATCACTTGCACACTTACTTTGCCGCTTTTGTTTTTCTTCTGTCGTACAAACATATGCCATATTTTACCTCGGGACACCCAGAATTGGAATGGTGTAGGCTCAGTTAAGCGAAAATATGGCTGTCTGATTGAGGGGTGGCGAAGTCAGGAAAATCTGGTCGCCTGATTTGGCCACTCGCTTGGCAGTCGACAATAATCTAACCATTCCCGTTTTAGATTTCCCGGTCACCTTAGTTGGCAGAGAGCCTAATCAAATCATTAATCGACAAGGTGTATTTGATAATGAGTCATATCCTGTCTCCAACCAAAACGACCGAATCGTGTTCGTGCATCCGAACTATGGTCCAGTCCGGTCAATAACGAGCACCGGAGCCTTCTATGTAGAGAGTCCGGGTGGATTCATTATTCGATACGCCTTTGAGCCGGTGCCGCTGATATTAAATGAAAAAGGCGTCCCGGATATTACCTGGCCAGACAGAGTTGTTCGCACCGCTGATTACAGCTATGCCGACTATGGGGGTTGCGGCTCTATTAATTACCTAGCCGTGGTTGATCCCAAAGACGTTAACGTGTCGAAAGATCTAACCGCGATCAACCAGACGCGCGCTGGCTTTACCATCTATGAATTAAAAAATACCGATCACCCGCTCCTAAAAAATGTCTACGAAAATGTGTACTGGGTGCAAGGAGATGAACAAAAGATCGCCTATAGCCAATTCTTGGCTTCCAAGCCCCTGCTCTTTTTCATCGATCCCTTTGGCCGCTTGGTTAAAATGCAAAACAAAAAGTTCCAGCCGTCCGCCGAATGTGGCAAACCAGTGATCTATCTCTATCCGGAAAAAACCACCAGCGTGGAGATAAAAGTGAAGCCGGTTGGTGGCATCAGTTTCTCCGACCCGGACTACGGTTCAGGCTGGCAGGTAATCGCTGAGCCAAATGGTAATTTGACCGAAGTATCGTCAGGAAAAACCTATCCATACCTCTTCTGGGAAGGTCGCGGCGGTTTGTACCAAACGCCAACTCGTGGCTTCGTCGTTGCCAGATCAGAAGTTGAGAAGACCCTTCAGGAAAAATTAGCAACCTTAGGTTTAAACACCAAAGAAACAGCCGACTTTCTGGAATTCTGGCTACCGCGCATGCAGGAGAAACCCTATTACTTTATCACCTTCCTCGGCACTGCCCAGATGAACACGCTGGCTCCGCTGACCATTGCCCCGCGACCGGATATCATATTCCGTATTCTCATGGATTTCACGCCACTTGATACCCCGATCACCGTAGAGCCACTCCGCCTGGGCAGAACGCCGGTCCGTAAGGGCTTTACCGTAGTAGAGTGGGGTGGAGTGTTACGATAGTTAACAACAAGCAATCACCGGCAAATCCCCGCTTGGGCGGGGAAGTCCCGCAGGACAGGGGTGGGTGAGGTCGTTGAGTCCGGACACGCAATGGTCTCACCCACCCCTACCCCGCCCAAGCGGGGATTTCCAGCAACAAGCGATCCTTTTGATCGCTTGTTTTTTATCTTATCTTAGTCTAAAATAACGCCATGATACACAAAAAAATAGGCCTTATTATCAGTCTATTTGCCTTGTTATTTGGAGCCTCGTTGCTGACCGGCTGGTTTTTTTATCCGGCATTAAGTCGGATTCTCGCCACGGCGAATCAGGTGCCTGTTTTAGCCGGACGTAACAGTGAAAGTAATCCCCGCCATGCTGCCTACTCCCTCGATCCCGAATTTTTTAAACCATTTTACGACTCCGTTACTTCCAATGAAATAATCAACAAGCCAATCGTCTCCGCCGTGGTCCCGCACCATCTGCTGGCCGGTCATTACCTGGCAAAATTTTTTCATGCGCTCCGCGACCAACGTCCGCCCGTCGTAGTCATTCTCGGCCCCAACCACCCCCAGCGGGGGAGTTATCCAATAGTCACGAGCGAGTGGAATTGGCAAACCCCTGAGGGTATATTAGACAGAAATCAGAGGATTATTCAGGCGCTCACGGCGCGCGGCCTCGCCATTGCCGATGAAAAAATTATCGCCACCGAACACACCATCGGCGCGGTCGTGCCGTTTATAAAACATACCTGGCCAAACGCCGAGCTTGTTCCGCTCATTCTAAAAGAAAACACGCCGAGCGCTACCATTCAAGCGCTCGCGCAAAAATTAAAAGACCTCCTACCGCCCGGCAGCCTCGTCCTCGCCAGCGTTGATTTTTCACATTATCTTCCCGAACCAGTGGCCAATTTCCACGACGAACTGGCCGCCAACATTCTTGCTACCGCCAACCCCGCGCGCCTCGGCCAAATCGAAGTCGACAGCCCCAAGAGCCTCGCCTTACTACTCACCTACAATCAGCTACAACAGGCGCAACAATTTACCCAGTTTTCTCACTCCAATAGCGCCAGCATTATCGGCGACCCGACCATAGCCGAGACCACCAGCCACCTGATCGGTTATTTTGCTCCCGGCCAACCAGATACCGCTCCGCTTATTACATTACAATTTTTTGGCGACATCATGCTCGATCGCAACGTGGCCAAAGCCATGGGTACCAGCGGTCTTGATTATCTTTTTGCCAAAATTCAGGGCACAGAAAACCGCTTCTTCACTGGCACAGATTTATTCGTGGCCAATCTCGAAGGCCCTTTTGCTCCAACCCGAGTTCCCACCACCAAATCCATTGCTTTTCGTTTCGATCCGGCGCTAGCTCCACAACTAAAAAAATACGGTTTTACCACGCTGAGTTTGGCCAACAATCATGCCCTCGACATGGGTTGGGCCAATATCGATTTCACCGAAAAAACTCTGAAGCAAGCCGGCATTGCCCACTTTGGCCACGAACTTCGCGAAGGCTCCGAGCATCTCCTAATCAAATCAATCCCCGGCACCACCGAAAAGGTAGCTTTTATTGGTTTAAATACTACTGATCATTCGCTTAATTTGGCCCACGTATCGACTACAATTCACCTCGCTCAACAACAAACCAAAAATATAATAGTTTTTATGCATTGGGGCAATGAATACCAGCGTCACTCGAGTAAGCCACAACAAGATTTAGCTCATTGGCTCATCGATCACGGCGTTACCGCTGTCATCGGCGCCCACCCCCACGTCGTACAAGAAATGGAAGTATATAGAAAGGTCCCCATTTTTTATTCGCTCGGCAATTTTATCTTCGACCAGTATTTTTCGCAAGAGACACAAGAAGGATTGAGTGTTGGACTGGTTCTCCAAGATGGAGTAATCAAAAAAGTCTACGCTTTCCCACTGTATGGCGTAAAATCCCAAGTTCAGTTGATGAGTGGAAAACGACGGGATGATTTTTTGGAGTGGATGAATGAGAATGGTCGGTTGGAAGGAAAGAAGTTTGAGAGCGGTAGGATGAGTCTCTAGTTCTAGAAAAGTGTCTTTTTTGGCGAAAGACAATTTTTTATTTAGTGTACCACCGGCATCAGCGCGGAAACGTCAGATATTTTCATAATCATGCCATTGTCTATGAAGATGTTGATCCAAATATAACAAAGAGTTTTTTGTTCTTGATCAGACCTGTTGTTCAGAGCGAAGACGACGATATTTAGTGCCTATTTATGAATGGTTCCGAAGGTCACAAAACCTATATTATCGATCATGCTCCTTCAGAGCGAGCGCGTTTGCTCAACAAAGCATTAGATATTTTGTAGCATGTCAGGTCACAGCAAGTGACACAATATACAAGGTAGAAAAGGCAAACAAGATGCCGTCAAAAGCGGCGTTTTTACCAAGCTCGCCAAAGCCATCATCATGGTCGCGCAAACCAGTAGCGATCAAGTCACCACCTTTAACCCCTTATGCCATAAGGGTTTCTGGCCTATGGTTACAATTTGCTCTTCAAAGAGCAATATGCTATAATCATAATTACTATGATTATATTTCAACGAACAATCGAAGCTCGAATTAAAAGCTTGTTATTCAAAAATAGAATGGTCTCAATTCTTGGTCCTCGTCAGTGTGGTAAAACAACCTTAGCAAAAAAATTGATAAAAGAGTATGGAGAAGATGGAGCGCATTATGATTGTCAGCTGGCTGAAATTCGTCAACATTTTATCGTGGGGGAACCGAACGTATTACTTCCTTTAACAAAAGGAAAAAAGATAGTAGTGTTTGATGAGGCTCAGACCATTCAAGATATCGGCACCATCTTAAAAGTATTCCACGATACCTATCCGGGGGTGCAAATCATCGCCACTGGATCATCATCGTTTGATTTGGCCAATAAAATAAACGAACCAATGACAGGGAGAATTTTTGAATTTACCCTACTGCCCCTGTCTCTAACAGAGATTAATCAGTCAAAAGATATTACGGCGGCTGATTTCGATCAATATCTGTTATACGGAACCTACCCGGCAATCGTAGCGGCCGATTCTTTGGCGGTTAAACAAGCAATTTTAAAAAATATTGCCACCCAGTATCTTTATAAAGATGTCTTCATCTTTGAGGCCATTAGAAATCCGCGCGTGTTCGAGGAGTTGATAACATTATTGGCTTTACAGATCGGATCGTTAGCATCGCTCAATGAGTTGGCCAGGCATCTCGGAGTGAGCCGCTCAGTCATACAGCGGTATTTACGTCTGTTAGAACAATCATTTATTATTAAAATCATTCACTCGTTTTCCAACAATCCGCGCACTGAACTCAAAAAAGCCTTCAAAGTTTTTTTTCTCGATGTGGGAGTGCGCAACGCCCTAGTTGATATGGCTTCTCCGATGGCTACCCGAGCGGATAAAGGCGCTATTTTTGAAAACTTTTTTGTCGCGGAACTCATGAAACAGGGAACACGGGAAATTTTTCCTCCCGAAATTATGTTTTGGAGATCACGGACGGGAGCCGAGATTGATGTGGTAGAAAA
>CAZMYO010000034.1:0-2272 GCA_964570525.1 uncultured Gammaproteobacteria bacterium
GTGTCCGCTTGGTAGAAGACGACACTGCCATTATATGCATCAACCACCACTTTTACCGAGTTTCTCACATAATTTACACTTTTGCCATTTAACAATAACGGTTGGGAATAGGGATAGCGGTCGCTCGTGGTATAGGCATCAGCAATCCAGTACACTTTGCCGTCGGCGATAACGATATAGGGGTCTCGATCAAAGGTCAAAAACGGCGCGATCTTCTCGACTCTCTCGGCAATGGTGCGGTAATACAGAATACGACTCTCACCGGTTATGTCGTTGGACAAAAGCAGCTTAAGCGACTTAAACTTCACCGCGTAAAAGACACGCTTGATGAAGGAATTCATTTCCACCCCGCCCGCGCCCTCGTATGTCGCGTAGACGTTTTCTTCTCCCTTGGGATAGTCAAACTCGCGGGATTTTGTTTTTGTAATGACGTAGTCGTTTGAAAGCTCGCCGAAGTAGATTTCCGGACGTGTAATTTCAAGCTCTTTCACATCTGACTTTGGCGGCAAGTCCTTAACAAACAAAACCGGCAAGCCCTCGGGAGTGACTTGATTCACTGGTCCGGCTGCTACGCCATACCCGTGCGTGAATGTGAGCCGTTCATTGATCCAGTTTCTGTTCGGAAGGCTCTCCGATGCCAACTCCCGCGGGGAAAGCATAATCTGGCGAATTTCTCCGTCTATGATATAGCGATCATTGTCAACTTCGGCAAACTCGTAATAGGTTCTGATTTCTTGTATTTGCGAAAAGGTCGATAAAAGCGGCTGCCTATCCCAAAGCCGCACATTCTTGACGGTAAGGTTATTGGCCGCGATATCAGCCGCGGTAATGGGTTTGTCTCCCGAGATTTCTCGCTCCTCTATTTTATCAAGCGCGAACGCCTGACGGGTAGCCTCGATGTTATGCTTAATAAATGGCGTTTCCTTCACAAGTTCATTGGGGGCAACCACCAATTTTTGAACAAGGGACGGAATTACCGCTCCGGCGAATCCTACAACAATATAAAGAGAAATTGCTCCGATAAGCGGCGACAACTTCCCTTTCCACGCCCAAAAAACGGCCGCAGTCATCGCGAGAATAACGCTAGCTAAAGAAATCCACAGCATGAATATTCTCACGGTTGCGTCTGTGTACGTCGCACCAAACACTAAACCATCCGGACTCACAAGCAGCGCAAAGCGCGAAAGGTAGATTCCAACGGCAATGGCTGCGAGAAAAATCGCGAGCAAAATGCCGATGTGGATTCTGGCCGCGCGCTCTACTCGCAGACTCCGAAGCGACTGCAAACTTGCTCCGCGAATGGGAGCGCTCGCGGAATCGAAGACCTGCGGAGACAAACCTGAAAAATGAATACTGCCCCGCAAAAAATATATGGAAGCGCAGCCGGCGAGCGCCAACAGAACGAGAAATTTTAGCAGGCCCAAACCTAGCTGAAAGACGGGAAGAGAAAATATGTAAAATCCAATGTCTTGGCCAAAAATAGGGTCTGCCGCGCCGAAAGCCGCGCCGGAAATAAATTTTAAGACCTCCGACCAACTGCCAGCGGCCACAAGGCCGGAAAAGAGCGCGATAACAAGGCTTACGGCAACAGCCAATTTCGTGACCAAACGATTGTTCAAACTCACTGACCGTCCGATTAATCCATCCGGTAAAGCCGCCGTCCACCCTACGTTCTTCGATCGGGTCGCCAAAAGGAAATTGATGATCAAAAAAGCGGCGGCAAAAATTCCTACCCCAGCAAACAACGCTATTTTAGCGACCAGAGATGTAATAAAGATTTGAGTATGGCCAACCTCGGAAAACCACCACCAATCAGTAACAAAAGCGACAACGCTTGAAAATAGGATAAAAACAACAAAAAGTCCGATAAAGGAGATCCGTATAAGATACTTTGGAATCGTCATAAGGTTATGATATATGATGTAAAAAAATAAGGCAAGGAAAGAGTTTTTAATAACCCACCGCTAAGGGCAAAACAAAAGCCAGGAGAAGCAAGGCAACAATAGCGATAAAGATAATTCTTTTGATTTTATCAGACATGGTTACATTGCGTTACATTTTATCGACCTTCGTGTTCTTTGCTGATTGCGAAATAAATCTCAAAGAGAGCGAAAAGCAAACTTAGGACGAGCGGCCCAAGCAAGAATCCGAGAGGCCCGAAAAAGCCAACGCCGCCTAAGCTGGAAAGCAGAATAAGAAATGGATGAAGCCGCATTCCTCGTTCCACGAACTTCGGACCTAAAAAGTTATCAACGAGCCCCACGGCCGTCAT
>CAZMYO010000035.1:0-40395 GCA_964570525.1 uncultured Gammaproteobacteria bacterium
AGGAGAACCATACATTGTCCACCCGCTTGCCACCGCCTATATTCTCGCCAATTTGCGCATTGATTCCTCTATCGTCACAGCGGCATTGCTTCACGATGTACCCGAAGATACCGTGGTAACCCTGGAAGAAATCGAAAAAAATTTCGGACCGGACATCACCGCTATGGTGCGAGGAATCACCAAACTCGGAAAACTTAAATACCGCGGCGCCGAAAGATATATTGAAAACCTGCGCAAAATGTTCGTAGCGATGGCCGAAGATGTGCGGGTAATGATTATTAAATTTGCCGATCGGATCCATAACCTTAGCACGATCGAGGCTCTGGAAGAAAAAAAGCGTTATCGGATCGCGCTCGAGAGTTTGGAAATCTACGCTCCCATCGCTCACCGCTTGGGTATGGGTGAATTTAAAGGGTTGCTCGAAGACCTGGCCTTTCCTTACGTCTACCCCAAAGATTATCTCCGGGCAAAAGAAATACGCGACCGCATCTTCAGCGATGGTGAAGCTTATATCGAGCGGGTTTTGCAGATTGTCCGCCGCGAACTCCGCGAAGCGGGTATAAAGTATGCCGATACCCATGGACGCAAAAAACAACTCTACAGCTTTTACCAAAAACTGCTTCAAAAAAATTGGGAAGACGACCAAGTTTACGATGTCATCGCGCTTAGAATATTGGTGAACGACATTGCCGACTGCTATGCCGCGCTCGGTATCATCCATAAAATATGGCGGCCGCTCAAGGGTCGGGTAAAAGATTACATTGCCCAACCAAAACCGAATGGCTACAAATCTTTACACACTTCGGTATTCTGCTTGGAAGGAAAAATTGTGGAGTTTCAAATTCGCACGCAAGAAATGCATTATGAAGCCGAATTCGGTGTGGCCGCCCATTGGCACTACGATGAGCACGGCATCAAGTTGCCGGCCAAAGATATTATTTGGGCCAAGGAGCTCGCCGAAATACAAAAAGAGATCCTGGTAAAAATGTCGGATCTGGAAGAGCTTAAAATTGATTTTTTCAAAAATAGAATCTTCGCTTTCACGCCGCAGGGAGACGTGATTGACTTGCCGGAAGACGCGACACCGGTTGATTTTGCCTATCACATCCATTCGGAAATCGGCAACAAATGTAGCGGCGCCAGAATTAACGATCAGCTGGTGAGCCTGGATACCCCGCTCAAAAGCGGAGACGTCGTGGAAATTATCGTCGATAAAAACCGGAAAGCGCCGAGCCAGGATTGGCTAAAATCAGTTAAGACCCATTTGGCCCGCTCGCACATCAAAAACAGTTTAAAGACTTCATCGCTCAACGACTGGCTGCGGTTTATTCTTCCCAAATCCAAAAAGAAAAATTAATCCCTGCTCCTCCCCCCAAAGGGGAGGACAAAAAATCCCCATTGAGGGGGGCGAGGGGGATGTCGGCAATTCCCCTCTAAAAAGAGGGGCGAGGGGTGTGTGTAACATTTTTTTATTCTCCTTGCTAGGAGGTATAAGGAATGCGAATATGCTCTCGGTAGCTCACACCTCCCTACCCTCCTCACAGGAGGGATTAAGAAGTAATCTTCTTTACGATTTCCGCCAATTCTTCTTTGGAGTAGTAGCTGATGTTGATTGAACCCCGCTCGCCTTTCTGGGTAATCGCAACTTTGGTGCCAAGCGCCTGGCGCAATTTTTCTTCCAGATATAACAGGTTCGGATCACGCCGCAGAGTTCCCCTTCCTCCGCGCTTCTGCGCCTCCCGTTCAATTTCGCGCACGGTAATTTTTTCTCCAAGCATGGAAGAGAGAATTTCAAGTTGTTGGGCTCTATCGGCGATGCCAAGAAGCGCTCGCGCCTGCCCGGTGGTAATTTTTCCGGCGACCAGCGCGGCCTGCGCTTCGGGGGGGAGCTCTAAAAGCCTAATGGTGTTGGCAATTGCCGGGCGACTTCTCCCCACCTTCTCGGCCACTCCCTGTTGGGTTAATCCAAATTCTTCAATCAGACGTTTATAGGCAAAGGCTTCTTCAAGGGCGTTCAAATCTTGCCGTTGAATATTCTCAATCAAGGCCACCTCTAATTTTTGGCTTTCCGCCAGCTCTTTAACAATCACGGGAAGTGTCGCGAGCCCGGCGAGCGAGGCCGCGCGCCAACGCCTTTCCCCCGCAATTATCTCGTAGCCGCCATCGGCCTTTTCGGAAACCAAAAGCGGCTGTAGAATACCGTGCTGTCGAATAGAATCAGCCAGCTCCTGGAGCTCGTTCGGTTTAAAATCACGACGCGGCTGGTGTGGATGCGGCTTGATCTCGGATACCGGCACCATCCAGACACGTTCAGACTTTAATGAATCATCGTATTTTTTTTTAAAAAGTGTGGGGGCGATCAGCGCTCCCAGACCGCGGCCAATACTCATACTGTTAATTTATAATTTTTAATTTATCACTCACTCTCAAGATAATCTAACAATTCTCTGGTGAGTCTTTCGTACGCTTTCGCGCCCTTGCCGCTCGGCTCATAGTGAAAAATGCTTTTACCAAAGCTCGGGGCCTCGGCCAAGCGCACCGCGCGGGGAATGACGGAGCGAAAAATATTATTGGGAAAATATTTGTAGAGTTCTTGCATTACTTCTTCGGAAAGCCGATTGCGGGAATCAAACATGGTCAGCACCGCTCCCAGTATGTTCAGTTCCGGCTTGATATTTTCGCGCACCAGCTCGATGGTTTTTAAAAGCTGGCCCAAGCCCTCGAGCGCATAATATTCGGTCTGCACGGGAATAAGAATTTTGTCCGCCGCCACCAGCCCATTCAGGGTAAGGATGCCCAAGGAGGGCGGACAGTCTATGATAACATAATCATAAGCATGCTTTACTTCTTGTAAAATGTCGCTAAGTTTAGATTCTCGACCTTCGACATTCACAAGCTCCACATTGGCGCCGGCTAGATCCGGAGTGGCTGGTACTACCCGAAGTCCCGCGTGAGCGGTGTTGCAGACTACGTCGTGAAGACGGTGTTCACCGGTGAGAGCGTTATACAATCCGCGGTCAATTTCCTGGTATTTAACGCCGAGGCCGGAAGTAGCATTACCTTGCGGATCAAGATCAACCAGCAATACAAATTTACCGGCTTCCGAGAGGCCGGCCGCCAAATTCACAGCGGTGGTAGTTTTTCCCACTCCGCCCTTTTGGTTAACGACAGAAATGATGGTGGGCATACACAATTAAGGTATACGAATTATACCATATTCGTTGACAAATCGCCAAAGTTAAGATAGGATTATCCTACATCATTAGCCCAGATGGCGTCCGCCAAAGGCGGATCTACGCTACGCTCCGAGAATTGGTGGCGCGATGCGCTGGGCAAAAAAATTACCATTGCAAACAAATGCCCAGATGGCGGAATTGGTAGACGCACACGACTCAAAATCGTGCGGAGTAATCCATGAGAGTTCGATTCTCTCTCTGGGCACACTAAAAAAGAAGAGGCCTGGCGCGCATCGTTGCGCGCCAGGCCGCCTGATCGCTTACGTGGTCTCGAACCGCGGGCGACGTGCGTGGTTTCCCACTTCACTCTCCATTGAGCACTCCTTGGTTAAGGTTGTGGAAAGGATTTGATCACGCATCTGCCGATCGTTGCCGTCCTCTTTTGATCAGGCACACGACCGTCAATGGGTAGACGCTTAAACGGTACCGGCCTTGCCCCTTTCCGAGCTTCTGCCCAGGATTCCAGCCGTGGTACGGCTTTCGACCCTGGAGTCACCGGCTTTGCCTTCTACCTGCAGAGATCCCTCAAGTCTGCAGGCGACCGTTTGCTCCCAGCCGCTTCGGCTGGGAGAGTTTTGATCGGTTTGTTGGTTGTTGGTATGCTTGCCCATACTTGATCGCCCACTGCTGGGTGCGAGCTACCTCTCGCAGTACAGACAAACTTTTCACCCGCACTAGTCGGGAGTGTTGCGAGGTTTCATCTCGTCCTCCTTCTATTTCAGCTTGCCATAATGGCAACTGACAATGCATTTTATCAAACTATTGAGCTTTTGTCAACACCTTGTGAATAAACAAAAACCGCTAAAATTAGCGGAGAAATCCCCTCTAAAAAGAGTGGGTGGGGTGTGTTCGCCGCAGTTACCAACACCTCCCTACCCTCCTTTTTAGGAGGGATTTGACCCTTACGGTCTCAATCGGCCGATGGTTCGAGCAAACGGAATGCATTCACGCACATGTTCCACGCCAGTAATCCAGCGCACGGCGCGCTCGAGGCCGATACCAAAACCGGAGTGTGGTACGGAGCCGTAGCGGCGGAGATCAAGATACCATTCGTAATCAGCCTGGGACAGACCTTCGGCTTGAAGTCGCTCGCTGAGCGCCTCTATATTATCCTCGCGCTGGCTGCCGCCAATGAGCTCTCCCCCGCCTTCGGTGGCGATGAGGTCGTCGTTCAGAACAAGCTCGGGGTTACCAGCGTCTCGTTTCATATAAAACGGTTTAATGCTCTTGGGCCATTTCTCAATAAACACCGGCACCGCGCTGTCTCTGGTAAGAATCCCTTCATCGTCGTTGCCCAAATCTTCACCATGCTTGATATCCGAACCCAGCTCGTTTAATTTCTTTATCGCTTCATCATAAGTATAGCGTGTAAACGGCGCGTCGGCGGCCTTGAGTGTTTCCATATTCCGTTCCAAAATTAACAGCTCCTCCCGACATTTTTCTAAACAGTAGCGAACAATATGGCGCACCAACCCTTCTTGAAGTTTTAAATTCTCGTCGTGTTCCACAAAAGCGGCCTCGGCATCCATCATCCAAAATTCGGTGAGGTGTCGCTTGGTTTTACTTTTCTCGGCGCGAAAAACCGGACCAAAATCGTAACAGCGGCCGACTGAAGCAATCGCGGCTTCAATATAGAGCTGGCCGGATTGAGAAAGATAGGCGGTGCCAAGATCGAAATAGGGTACGGGAAAAAGGGTGGAGGTGCCTTCGCAAGCGTTGGGCGTAAAAACCGGTGAATCAACTTTAATAAAATTCTGGCTGTGAAGAAACTCGTTGATAGCGGTGATAATAGCGTCACGAATCCGGAGAATCGCCCACTGGCGTTTGCTCCTAAGCCACAAGTGGCGATTGTCCATGAGAAAATCCGGGCCGTGCTCTTTGAGCGCGATCGGGTACGGCTCCGCGAGCTGAATAATTTTTACTTCCGTTGCTTGAAGCTCAAAAACATTTTCTTTTTTAGGATGTTTGGAAATAGTGCCGGTAACTTCTACCGACGATTCCTGGGTTATTTTTTCAACCGCTTCCCAAGTTTCAGCCGAAACATTCGCCTTGGCCACCACGGCCTGCGCCCAGCCATAGCCGTCGCGCAATTCCAAAAAAGCAATCGGCCCGGAGGAACGCTTGTTATAGAGCCAGCCCTTAAAGATAACTTGCTCGTTGCTGTGTTCGGGAAAATCTTTGGTGAGAGTTTGCATAAATAACTGAAGACTGAAAGATTATTAGTAAACTATCATGCAGTGGAATTTTTTGCAAACATCCGATGGCCAAAAAATCGCGGGAGTTTTCGTCCGGAATGATACTCGGCGAACTCGCGCGCAAACTCATACGCTTCCGCTTGATCTTTTTCTGATAACCGAAAATCATTAATCGTTTTCCAATCGCCTTTCAACCAGGCACTGTATTGCTTATCCGGCGCGCCAAGCCCAAAACAATGCCACAACTTAAAAATAAAACCGGTCGCCAAATTCAGCGCGGCAATTCTTTCCGCAGAATTTAAAAAATCCAAAAAACTTACCAGCAAATTGAATATCTTCTCGTCTTTTTCCTGCGGTAAGATGAACCCATCGGCGAGCTTGAGAGTGTATTCTGCCAGCATAATTTTATCCAGATGGTGAATGGCGCTCGCAAAAACTTTGACGGGCTGGACATAGGTTAGGTGATCAATTTCTTTTCCGGGAACAATTTCAAGCTCTAACAAAGAAAACGGCAGCAGTGCCGCCATATTTTTACTGGTGATTTTTTTTAGGCCGCGCGCGAGGCACTCGCGTTTTCCGCACTCTTTCGTATAAACCGAGATAACCTGATCGTGCTCGCGAAAATCCTGACGAGAGAGAATAATACCCAACATATCTAACGTGTCATTACGAGCCCCGAAGGGGCGTGGTAATCCCCTTGCTCAAGGCACTGCTTAATCAGGGGGATTGTTCCGATCCCGAAGGATCGCGGATCCCGACTTAGTCGGGACCACTTCGTTCCTCCTCGCAATGACAATTATTTTTTCTTTTGTAAATATCCTTCCAAAATTATCATTGCCGATTTTTCATCTCGACTAACCCCCGCGCCCAGAGCATCGGCCGCTTGTGAAGAGAACCGCTCGTCAAAAAATTCTATGGGAACGGCAGTGTGCTTCTGCAGCTCAAAAACAAATTCTTTCACCCGCTCGGTATTTTTTGTTTCTTGGCCGTTGAGACCGGCCGGAAAACCAACAACCGCTTTATCTATTTTTTCTTTATTAATAAGATCGGCTAAATTTTTTATTCGGGCGGAATCAGTTTTCGCTTCAATTAATCCATACGGCAACACGACCCCGAGCGTGGTGTCGGACCAGGCGAGACCAATGCGTTTAGTGCCATAATCTATCCCTAGCACGAACATATATCACGAATTAAACAAATTAATCATGAATGTGATTGTTATTCGCCTGGTCGACGAGTGGCCACAAAATTTCCCGTCTTGGTGATAATCACGGTGTGCTCAAAATGCGCGCAGAGAGAATTATCAGCCATTTTAATGGTCCAGCCGTCGGGCATGGTTTCTATCTTGTAGCCGCCGGTCGAAATCATCGGCTCAATGGCAATCACCATACCCGGCTTGAGGAAGGTGTTCTCCAATTTTGGATCATAGTAATTCGGAATATGCGGATTTTCGTGGACCTCGTGGCCTACGCCGTGGCCAACCAAATCGCGCACAATGCCATAGCGGCCTCGCGATTTAACGTAATTCTCGACCGCGCGGCCGATGGCGGCAACGCTCGCGCCCGGCTGGGCGGCCTTGATGCCTTCTTCGAGCGCCTGCTTGGTAACCGCTAAAAGTTCCTTGGTTTTTTCCGGCACCTCGCCGATAGTAATCGTCAAAGCCGTGTCGGTATACACTCCTTTGGACTTTCGACTTTGGACTTTCGACTTTGGACCATCACTCGGCCACACCATTCCAATATCAATGCTAAAAATATCTCCGGCTTTTAGAATAAGATCCTTACGCGCAATGCCGTGCACCAACTCTTCATTACATGAAGCGCAAATAGTATTCGGAAATGGTCGATCGGCCACATGCGTCTTGTAACCTTTAAAGGCCGGGCGGCCGCCGGCTTTTTTAATCATTTTTTCCGCCAGCTGATCTATTTCCCACGCCGACACACCCGGCCGGCAACGCCGAGCCAGCTCGGCCAAAATTTCGCCGATGAGCTCGCCGTTTTTTTTGATGTTTTCAATATCTTGGGCTGATTTGATTAACATACAAGGGGAGGACAAAAAAATTAGGATTTGATGGCCGCTTCAATATCTTTTCCCACTTCTTCGATGCTCTGGAGTCCATTGATAATTTTCAATATTCCCAAACTCTGAAAATAGTCTCGGATTGGCTCGAGAGCGGCGTTCCCTTGCTCCACAATTCTTTTTCTAATAACATCTTCGCTATCATCAGCTCGGGTTGCGAGCGAACCGCCGCATTTCGGACATTTATTGAGCTTCTTGTTCTCTGGCGTCCACGGAATAATCTCTCCACAAATTTCGCAGACCCTTCGTTTGCTCAAACGATTAAATGATTCCTCGTCGTTTAAAGCGATTTCTATCGCCATTACTTCGTGAGCCAGATTCCTTTCCTTAAAATATTCTTGATATTTCCTGGCCTGGGAAACATTACGTATGGCGCCGTCCAAGACAATACCGTGACCCGGCTCGAGATGGCTATCAGCCGCTTTAAAAGCCAGGCGGTAAATGAGCCAGTCGGGTACCAGATTACCAGATTTCATTTCTTCTAAGGCCATGGCCTCATCAGGCTTAATGTCGGCAGAGGTTTGCAATGCACGCAACAAATCGCCCGTAGAAATATGACCGTAGTGGTGAACGGCGGCTAGTTTTTTGGCTTGGGTACCCTTGCCAGAGCCGGGCGGGCCAATAAAAATAAGGATTTTTTTCATACGGAGCTTATCCCCATTTTAAATCGTATCGTACTCGTGCATAGTGAGCTGCGATTCAATCTGCTTGGCCGTTTCAATAGCTACGGCTACGACGATAAGAAGACTCGTGCCGCCAACGCGCAGACTGGTTAAGCCGGTCGCTCCTCGTGCCAGGAGAGGCAAGATGGCAATCGCTCCCAAAAACAGAGCACCGATCAAATTGATCCGGTTCATCGTACGCGCCAAATATTGTTCGGTCTCTTTGCCAGGGCGAGTGCCGGGAATAAAGCCCCCTTGCTTTTGTAAATTTTCGGCAATTTTCTGTGGATGAAAAATTACCGCGGTGTAGAAATAGGTAAAGCCGAAGACCAAGAGGAAATAGAGAATATTATAAAACCATTGATCTTGGAACAGCCGAATGGTGCCGGTAGCGAGACTCCTCATCCAGGCAGCGTCGGCGTTGATAAAAAATTGAGCGATCATGGAAGGGAACAGCATCAGGGAAACAGCGAAAATAATCGGGATAACCCCGGCCATGTTTACTCTAAACGGAAGATGAGTGCTCGATCCGCCATAAATACGGTTACCGCGTACTTGCTTGGCATAATTAACCGGAATGTTTCTTTGTCCTTCGCTGATGAATACCACGCCCACCACCGTAAGTACCGCCGCTCCGGCAAACAGGAGATAGGTATAGAGTTGCGAAGGATCGTAGTTTAAAAAAGCGGTGCGTAAACCACCGGGCAAAGAAGCGGCAATGCCGGCAAAAATTAGGAGCGATATGCCATTGCCGACTTTCTTTTCAGAGATAAGCTCGCCGAGCCACACCAAAAACATGGTGCCGCCAGTGATGGTGGCCATGATGGTGATGAGCCGGAACGTGGTAAGGTTAGTGAGAATAGGATTGGCCGATTGATTAATCAGTTTAATCATTCCATATGATTGTAAAAAGGCGAGCGGCACCGTGAGCCAGCGAGTATACATATTAATCTTTTGCTGTCCGGTTTCGCCCTCTTTGCTCATCTCCTCAAGCGAAGGAACGATCATCGTTAGAAGCTGAAAAATAATGGAGGAAGTGATGTAAGGCCCGACGCCAAGCATAACAATAGAAAAATTTTGCATCGTGCCGCCGGAGAATACGTTTAGGAGGCCTAAAATTTGATTGTTGGACAGGTAATTGCGCAGATTTACCAGGTTTACGCCGGGAATCGGAATGTGAGCTATCAAACGAAACACCACTAAGAGAGCGACAACAAACAAGATGTTGTTGCGAACATCCTTAACTCGCCAAACTTGTTGTAATCTGTCCAACATAGTGATTAGTCTAAAGTCTATAAAGTGGTATCACGGAGTCTCTCAAGAATTTTCGACTTGATGGACTTTATGACTTTATGGACTACTTACTTGATTTCTCCGCCTACCGCCTTAATTTTTTCGGCCGCGCCTTTGGTCGCGGCAATACCGGAAACAACCAATTTCTTGGTGAGCTCTCCGCTTACAATAATTTTAGCTGCCTTGGTGTTGCTGCTCACTAGTTTTTTTTCTTGCAGAGATTTCAAATCAACGGTGTCTCCGTCAGCATAGTGTTTTTCTAAATTCTTCAAATAAACTTCAGCCGGTTTTTCGTGAATACTGGTAAAGCCGCGCAACTTTGGCGTGGACTGCAAAAGAAATTTAAAACCTTTTAGTTTTAAACCGCGACTCCCGCCGGAGCGGGCTGTTTGACCCTTGCCGCCGCGGGTAGAATAGGTGCCGTGGCCAGAGGCGTTGCCGCGGCCAACTCTCTTCGTTCGGTGTTTGGCGCCTCGAGCCGGCTTGATTGTGTGTATGTTAAGCATAATAATTATTTTTAAGCTTTAACGGCAACCGGTGTCGTTACCTCTATCGTTTTAGCGGGGGTGGGTTTCTTGGCGGAAGAGGCGCGTTTAAAACTCTGGAGTGCCGCAAAAGTTGCCTTTACAATGGCTATTTTATTTTTGGTTTTTCCTAAAATCTTGGAAGAAACATTGGGAACACCGGCTAATTCCAAAACAGTTCGAGTAGCGCCGCCGGAGATGATGCCGGAACCGCGCGGAGCCGGCTTAAGCATCACCATAGCCGCTTTAAATTTGCTTACCACTACATGGGGGATGGTCTCTTTTACAATCGGAACCAAAATCATATGCTTCTTGGCCTGATGCACGGCTTTTTCTACCCCAAGCTGTACGTCTTTGCCCTTGGCAACGCCGTAACCAACTCGGCCATGACGATCGCCGAGAATAACGCAGACACGAAAACTTAAATGTTTGCCGCCTTTTGTTACCCGAGTTACTCGAGCCAACTCTAAAATATGCTGATCAAATTCAGATTTTTCAGCTCGCCCTCGATCTCTTTTGTGTCCTGGCTTGTTCATAGTTTATTTTTTTAAAGTTGTAATCCCGCCTCCCGCGCGCCTTCCGCTACCGCTTTTACCCGGCCATGATACTTATATCCACCGCGATCGAAAATTGCCTTAGCAATATTCTTGGCTGCTGCTTTTTCGGCCAAGGCTTTCCCCACCAAATAAGCCACCGCTACCCGGCCGCTTCTTCCTTCGACGGCAATCGGTTTAAGTTCGCCACTCTTCACATAACAGAGTGTTTTTCCATTCACATCATCAATGAGCTGGGCAACAGTGGTGCGCAATCCTCGGAAAACGGAAAGACGCGGGCGCTCTTTGGTGCCCGAAACTCGAACGCGCTGGTGGCGAACTTGACGCAGGTTGGTTTTATTTTTTTTGGCTAATCTTTTCATATACACAGATAATAACGTGGACTACACGGATACTTACTAGGCAGCGGCCTTGGCGGCGGTTTTGCCGGCCTTGCGACGCAGTACCTCGTCGACATATTTGATTCCCTTGCCTTTATACGGCTCCGGCTTTTTGACGCGGCGAATCATTGCGGCCATTTCTCCCACCATCTGCTTATCAGTACCCTCGACGGTAATAATATTTTTTTCAACGGTAACTTTAATTCCGGGCAAAGATTTCACTTCTACCGGATGAGAAAAACCAACCTCTAAACTCAAGTTGTTCCCTTTGAGGGCCGCTTTAAAACCGACGCCATTAATTTCGAGCTGTTTCTTAAATCCTCCGGTCACTCCGGCAATTGCGTTCTCAATCAAACTCGAGAATGTTCCCCAAAGAGCGCGGTCGCGCGTGCTCCCTTCATTGGCAACCTTCACGCTCACTTCATTACCGCTCACTACCACCGTTACACGCGAATGCAACTTTTGGCGCAATTCTCCTTTTGGCCCTTTGACTACGAACTCATTGTCTTTCACCTCGGCGGAGACGTTGGCTGGAAGGACTCTGATTTTTTTTCCGATACGAGACATATTAGTAGATTTCACAAATTAATTCTCCGCCAACGTTTGCCTGACGCGCTTCCTTATCGGTTAAAAGGCCAAGCGGAGTTGATAGAATGGCTAAACCGAGACCGTTCAAAATCTTCTTTATCTCACTCTTTTTAACATAGCGACGAGACCCCGGGGTACTGACGCGCTTAAGATTTTGAATCACGGGAAAACCTTCCCCGTACTTCAACGTTAAGATAATAAAGGCTGGTTTACTCTTCGATTCTTCGACTTTGGCAATATAGCCTTCACGCAGCAAAATAGCGGCAATAGCCAGCTTTATTTTGGAAAAAGGAATAGAAACCTCTTTCTTTTTAACCAAAGAGGCGTTGCGAATTCTCGTTAACATGTCAGCGATTGGATCGGTCATCATAACATTAGTAAAAAATTATTTTTATATTTAGCGGATTACCAGCTACTCTTGCGTATTCCTGGAATTCGGCCGGCGTTTGCTAGTTCTCTAAAACAAATACGGCAAAGATTAAACCTTCTCATATATCCGCGGCGGCGACCGCATCTCCAGCAACGTCGCACAATGCGCGTGGAAAATTTTGGTTTGCGTTCTGATTTTGCAATTTGTCCTTGAGTGGCCATAGAGTAAGCTTGGGAATGTTAATTTACCTTATTTTAATAAAAGGAAATCCGAGTTGGGAAAGCAGCGCCTTGCCGGCAACCTTGTTTTTGGCATTAGTAACGATCACCACTTCCAAACCATGAATTTTTTCAATTTCTTCCATCTTAACTTCGGGGAAAGCAATGTTTTCCTTAAATCCAACAGTATAATTTCCTCGGGTATCAAAAGCCTTGTCCGAAATTCCGTGAAAATCCCGCACGCGCGGGAAAGTTACCCACAGCAATTTTTCCAAAAAATGATACATCCTGGGACCATGTAAGGTTACCATCACGCCAATCTCCTGGCCTTCGCGAATCTTAAAGTTGGAGATAGCTTTTTTGGCACAGGTTCTCACCGGCTTTTGTCCGGTAATTTTGGTAAGGGTTTTTTCAACATTATCAATAAAACCCGCTTCCTTAATAAAACGGCCAACGCCAACATTGATCACCACTTTGGTAATTTTGGGCACCTGCATCACGTTCTGGTAGCCCAGCTCTTTTTTTAAAGCCGGCACCACCTCGCGCTTATATTTTTCGTATAAATTCTTGGTCATAGCTTAATTACGTCTAATCAATAATCTGACTACATTCGCGACAATAACGTCTCTTTTTACCGGCTTCTGCCTTGTAGCCAACACGCACCGGCTTCTCG
The DNA here is from genome assembly GCA_964570525.1 of uncultured Gammaproteobacteria bacterium. Taxonomy (GTDB): domain Bacteria; phylum Patescibacteriota; class Patescibacteriia; order Magasanikbacterales; family GWA2-37-8; genus CAZMYO01. Next base: position 12,773 of record CAZMYO010000035.1, read on the forward strand.
CACTTGGGACAAAGCAACATGGCTTTACTCACGAAGATTGGGCTCGAAAGCTCAATAATCTGGCCCTTCTCGCTCTGGCTTTTGGCGCGCAAATGTTTTTTTATTTTATTAACGCCTTCCACCACCACTTTTTCTTCGTTAGTAAAAATTTGAATAACCTTTCCGGTTTTGCCCTTGTCTTTACCGCTTAAAATTTTTACTTTGTCGTTAACTTTAATCTTCATATGGTAATTTTATTGTCATCGCGAGCGAGGCGAACCGAGCGTGGCGATCCCCCCGCTGTCCGAACCAAGTTAGTTCCGAAAGCTGGGGGATTGCTTCGTTGTTCGTTCCTCACTCCTCGCAATGACAAATTAGACAACTTCCGGCGCTAAAGAAATTATTTTCTGAAAACCCTTCGTGCGTAACTCACGCGCCACCGGCCCGAAAATGCGGGTTCCTTTGGGTTCTTTAGTCTCGCGGTCAATAATGGCAACGGCGTTTTCATCAAAACGAATATAAGTGCCATCGGCGCGGCGGGTCTCTTTTCGCTGGCGCACAATTACGGCATGCACGATTTCGCTCTTTTTCACGAGTCCGCGCGGCGCGGCTTCCTTAACAACGCAGGTAATAACGTCGCCTAAGCGGGCATAGCGTTTTTTGTAGCCATCCAACACTCTTATGCATTGCAATTTTTTTGCTCCGGTGTTGTCTGCCACCTTAAGCATGGAACGATGTTGAATCATATGGATAATTACTTAACTGCCGCAACCACCAGGCGCCAGCGCTTGGTTTTAGAAATCGGCCGGCATTCGACAAATGTTACGGCATCACCAACCTTAGCGGCGCTAAATTCATCGTGGACATGATATTTTTTGCTCACTCGATATTTCTTTTGATACTTTTTGTTGAGCTTCATATCATTAACAATAACGGTAATCGTCTTATTCATAGCTGTCGAGACGACTTTGCCGCTAAAGGTTCGTTGTATTTTTTGCTTCGTGGTTTCCATATATTACATTTAAAGCATCTAAATCTTACGTGGCGCTCTTCCGCCCAAGCGCCGTTAGCGCCGTCATAATCCTGGCAATAGTTTTCTTGAACTCGGGAATTTTATGAAACTGCTTAAGGTGTTTGTTGCGCGCTTTCAACCGGCACTCAAAAAGCGCGGAGCGCTGTTCGGCTAAAAGCTCTTTCAGCTCCGTGAGATTCTTGTTTTTTAGTTCAGCAAATTCCATATTAACGTAATTTTTCAATGAATCGCGTTTTTAAACCAAACTTATAACCGGCCATCTCCATTGCTTCTTTGGCGGCCGTACGATCTACTCCCACCATTTCAAACAAAACGGTGCCGGGCTTGACGACGGCCACATAATGATCCGGCGCGCCTTTGCCGCCGCCCATCGGGGTTTCGTTGCCCTTTTTGGTTACCGGCTTATCGGGGAAAATGCGAATCCAAATTTTTCCACCGCGGCGAACATAGCGGGTTAAGACGCGGCGGGCGGCTTCAATCTGTCGGCTCGATACCCAGCCGTGGCTTTCGGTCTTTAATCCGTAATCGCCAAAATCAATGCGATTGGCGCGAGTAGCCACGCCCTTCTGTCGGCGGCGTCCTTTATGCCATTTACGGTGTTTTACTTTCTTGGGTAATAACATATTATTTTTCGCTTTTCACTCGCTTTTCTTCTTTGTGTTCGCCATGCTCAAATTTATCGTGGCGACCGAATGTTTCTCCAAAATAAATCCACACTTTAACACCGATCTTTCCGTACAAAGTGTGCGCCTCGGCCAAGGCATAATCCACGTTGCTGCGCAAGGTAATGAGCGACATCTTTCCGGCGGCTAGCTTTTCCCGCCGAGCAATTTCTACCCCATTCAAGCGGCCGGCCATGTTTATTTTCACTCCCTTGGCTCCGGCGGCCATAACCTTTTCAACAGTTTGTTTCATCACCCGGCGGAAAGGAATACGGCGGACAATCTCATCGGCGGCGTTTTGGGCCATAATGGCGGCGGAAAGAGCCGGCTGGTTAACCGCTTGGATATTTAATTTTACTTTAATTTTAAACTGTAAAATTTTCTTTTCAATCTCTTTGCGCAAACTCTCAAGTCCCTGCCCGCCGCGGCCAATAACAACTCCGGGCTTGGCAGCCAAAATAATAATTGCCACTTCCTTGGTGGTGCGTTCAATGCTAATAGCGTCAATGCCGGCCTCTCTCAATTTTTTCTCAATCAATTCCCGAATCTGCATCTCCTGTTTCAGGAACATTGGCAGTTGTTCTTTTTTCGTAAACCAGCGAGAATCCCAAGGAAAAACATAGGGCGTGCGATAAATTTTGGGATGTACTTTGTGACCCATAATAATGTGGCTAATGCGAAACTAAACTTTTTTATTAGTAATCCTTACTTTCTTTTCAAATGTTTCCAACGCCAAATAAATATGCGACGTTCGCTCTCGCACCGGTGTCGCCCGGCCATGGGCCTTCGGCATCCAGCGCTTGAGCATTGGTCCGTTATCAACGGTGATTTTCTTGACACGTAAATTCTCTACGGCGAGATCGTTGTTGTGTTTGGCGTTGGCAACGGCCGAACGGAGGAGCTTCAAAAGGTACTTGGCCGGCTTTTTGTTTAACAATGTCAAACTGTTCAGAGCTCGAACGACATCCCGGCCTCGTATTACATCGGCAACAAGACGCATTTTTCTGGGGCTGGTGCGCAGAAATCTTAATTGTGCGATTACCATTGTCATATAGTGCAAATTGAGATGCCTTATTTCTTCTTGGCGGCCGGGGCGGCAGAGGGAGCCGCGGGTGCGGCCGTGGCGGCGGTTTCTTGCTCTTTGGCCATCTTGCCTCCGTGACGAACAAACTTGCGGGTAGGAGCCATCTCTCCCAAACGATGCCCCACCATATTCTCTTCCGCAATCACCTGAATAAAATCCTTACCGTTGTGTACTAAAAAAGTAATCCCCACCATTTCCGGTGAAATAACACAGGCTCGCGACCACGTCTTAATCGGCGTGCGCTTGCCGCTCATCCGTACCGCCTGCACTTTTTTAAGTACGCGCGGATCAATATAGGGGCCTTTTTTTAAACTTCTGGACATATTATTTTATATAATGCTAATCTACGAATGTTATACTAATTATTATAATTTAGCTCTTCGTGATTGAACGATAAATTTATCGCTCCATTTCTTGGGTTTTCTGGTACGCACGCCGCGCGCCGGCTTGCCGTAAACAGTTTGGGGGCCGCGCTTCTGACCAATGGGACTGTGGCCCTCACCGCCGCCGTGCGGATGATCTACCGGATTCATATTCTTACCTTTGACGGTTGGTTTGATTCCGCGATGGCGCATGCGCCCGGCTTTTCCCCAGCGAATCAAACGGCGATCGGGGTTACTCAAGACACCAACTGTCGCCATACATTCTTTTAATATAGCGCGAACTTCTCCGGAGGGCAATTTAATCTGAACGTAGTCGCCTTCCATACCAATAAGCTGGGCGGATAAACCGGCGCCGCGGGCGAGCTGGCCGCCCTTGCCCGGCGTTAATTCAACATTATAGATAAATAAACCAACCGGAATATGCTGGAGCGGCAAGCGATTGCCGGCTCTGGCTTCAATGGCATGCTGGGACGACATTATTTTATCGCCGACCTTCATTCCTTCCGAAGCAAGCACATAGGACTTTATGCCGCCAAGATATTTGATGAACGCGATACGAGCGCCGCGGTTGGGGTCGTATTCAATAGCCAAAACTTCCGCCTCTTGATCGAACTTATCTTGCTTAAAATCAACCAGGCGGTAATATTTTTTTACTCCACCGCCTTGGTGGCGCACGGTAATGCGGCCCTGGTTGTTACGACCGGAATTTTTTTTCAAAATAGTAACCAAGCTCTTTTCTGGCTCAAATTTAGTGATGTCGTCAAAAGCATCCACGCTTGACTGGCGGCGACCGGGGCTGGTTGGTTTGTATATTTTAATCGGCATACATTGATCCAGTTGGTAGTAAGATTAATGACATCGGAATGTACGAAAGTACGAACTTTACGAAATTACGAAACGATTTTTCGTTTATTCGTATTTTCGTAGTTTTCGTATTTCGCACATAATTTTATTACACTCCTTCGTGAATCGTAATGGATTTACCGGCTGGCAAAGTAATAATCGCTTTTTTGTAATCGGACCGCTGGCCAAGGCCGCGACCAAAACGCACGCGTCGTCCCTGAACATTTATCACATTAACGTCAATCGGATCCACTCCATACATTTCTTTAATAGCCGCCTTGACGTGAATTTTCTTGGCCCAGCGCGCCACAATAAAAGTATACTTATTAGCGCTTTGCATCACAGCTGATTTTTCGGTAACGAGAGGCTTCACCAAAACACGATACGCCGCCACTCCTGCTTTGGCGGGGGCGGTGGCGCTCTTCCCCTCGACAACCGAAAGAACTTCTTTCTTCTTGTCAGCAATCACAGCAGCCTTGGTTAGCTGCGCCTTTGTTTTTCTTTTTAAAAATCTATCCACTAAACCCATATACTTTGAAAATATCTAATTTCTAATTTCTAAACAGGTTGTTTGTTAAACGTTTCTTCAATCTTTTTAATACCGTCAAGACTGGTAATAATCGCCTGCTTCCCCAGCAAATCCATCACACTCACGTCTTCGGCGCGCATTGTCTGAATTTTTGGAACATTCTTGGTAATGCGAAGCACGGTTTCATCCTTACCGGGGGTAAGCACCAAAAAGGAATGTTGCTTGGCCGGTAAAGCTTTTAGTAATCGGACAAACAATTTGGTCTTTGGTTCGGCAAAAGTTAGCCCCTCCACAATCCATAACGCGCCTTGCCCGGCTTTATCGCTCAAGCACATCCGGGTAGCCAGCCGACGGGTTTTCTTATTAGTCTTAGTTTTATAATTGCGAATAGATAAAGGACCAAAAGCCACGCCGCCGCCTTTCCAAATCGGCGAACGGATTGAGCCGTGGCGAGCGCGGCCGGTGCCTTTCTGTTGCCACGGTTTTCTGCCGCCGCCTCTCACCTCGCCGCGATTCTTGGTATCGGCCCAAGGCTCGCGGGCATTGTTCATTTGAGCGACGTATACTTCATGCACCACTTCCGGTTTTACGGCAATATTAAAAATACTATCGGCTAATTCGACTTGGCTGGTCTCTTTTCCTTCTAAATTATAAACCTTTGCTTTCATAGAACACAGATTTAAGCGGACTTTTTTACTTTTAACTCCCCATCGGCCTTAATCATAAGGAGGGCGTTTCTTCCTCCCGGCACCGCTCCCTTAATATACAATTCATTCTGCTCGGGGTGAATGTCGACAATTTCCAAATTTTTTATGGTAACCCGGTCGGTACCCATGTGGCCGGCCATGCGCATGCCCTTAAAAACACGCTGGACGCCGCCGGCGCCGATGGAGCCGGGAGCGCGCAGGTTGTCTTTGTGGCCGTGAGAGGCGGGACCGCCCCGAAAATGATGGCGTTTCACCACGCCGGCAAAACCTTTACCTTTGGAAGTGCCGATTACCGTTACCTTGTCTCCCACGGCAAACGTTTCCGTGGTGATAACATCACCGCGTTCCAGATTATCTACTTTTTCAATACCAAAATCTTTGAGCGAGCGAACTGTCTCCAAACCCTTCAGGTGCCCGGCTTCAGGCTTCTTCATTCTAAAATCGCGCTGTTTATAAAAACCAATCTGCACTGCAATTGCGTTATCTTTCGCGCCAGTTTTTAGCTGCGTAATTTGGCAAGGGCCGGCTTCCACGCGTGTTACCGGTACGACCTCGCCACTGTCCAAAAAAATCTGGGTCATACCAAGCTTTTTGCCTAAAATAAATTTCATATTTCAATTGTGTCATTGCGATGACAAATAACTTTTAACAAAAAACTAGAAGCAAAATCACGAATTTATTCACTAATTATCACGGATGATAACTGCGAATTTCACGACTTCACTTCTAGCCTTCTCGTCCGCCTAGGCAGATCAATTTGTCCATTAGTCGCCGGACGCATCTCAAGAATGGCTATAATTTTTGGTTTTTAATAATTTTTCTCCGGTTATCAACCGCCTCTGTTAAATGTTTTTTTTCACCACGCCGTAGCTCCTTAGAGCGGAGGCGGGCCTTCGTCCTGGTTATTAGGACTACGGCCACGTGAAAGATCTTATTTATTCGGCAGCTAATAACTATATTAGGTTTTCGCTAGTTTACCCGAATTCGTTACTTTTGTCAAGATTAATTATGTACGAAATACCAAAGCTACGAAATTAAGCGAAATATAGTCGATTTTCGTATTTCGTGCATTTCTTACATCTTTATCTCAATGTCTACTCCGGCCGGCAGACTCAAACTCATCAAAGCGTCGATGCATTTCGGGGAGGCGTTAATTATGTCAACCAAACGCTTATGAATGCGCATTTCAAACTGTTCGCGGGCGTCTTTATGCACAAACGTAGAGCGGTTTACCGTGTACTTTAGCTTCTCGGTGGGCAAGGGTACCGGCCCAACTACTTTAGCATCGTGGCGCTCGGCAGTCTCTACAATCGTCTTGGTAGCCTGATCAACTATTCTATTATCATAAGCCCGAATCTTGATACGGATTCGGCTCGCCACTTCTCCGCCTTTGGCGGATTTTTCTTTCTCAATTGTTTTTCCACTCGCCTTAGGCGAGCTGGATCCACCCTGCCTACCGGCAGGCAAACTTTTGGCGGAAGCTGCTGAAGACATGCGATTTAGATTAAAGAGCTATAGTAAGGGCGGTCGCCTAAGGCGACCGCCCTTACATTAATTTTATTTTATAATCTTGGTAACGACTCCCGCGCCAACCGTCTTGCCGCCTTCGCGAATAGCGAAGTTCATTTTCTCTTCCATGGCAACCGGCATGATAAGCTTGACCTTTAAACTGACGGTATCGCCGGGCATAACCATCTCAACTCCAGCCGGCAATTCAACCTCACCGGTTACATCAGTTGTGCGGATGTAGAATTGTGGTTTGTAACCCTTGAAGAACGGCTTGTGGCGTCCACCTTCATCTTTGGTTAAGATATAGACTTCGGCCTCATACTCGGTATGCGGAGTAATACTGCCTGGTTTGGCAAGCACCATGCCGCGCTCAACTTCTTCTTTCTTGGTACCGCGTAAAAGGATACCGGCGTTGTCTCCGGCCAGACCTTCTTTCAAACTCTTGTTAAACATTTCAATACCGGTAACAACTGTCTTCATCGGTTCTTCGCGCAAACCCACGATAGAAATTTCATCGTTGATTTTCACCAGACCGCGCTCAATGCGGCCGGTGACTACCGTACCGCGGCCTTCAATGGAGAAGACGTCTTCTACCGGCATGAGGAAAGGCTTATCGCTAGCGCGAACCGGCTCCGGGATATATTCATCCACGGCTTTCATGAGATCCAACACCGGCTTAGCGGCCGTTTCGTCAGTTGGATTCTGGAGAGCCTGAAGAGCGCTGCCACGAATGATCGGGGTCTTGTCTCCAGGAAATTTATATTTATTGAGCAAGTCGCGGACTTCGGCCTCCACGAGATCAATAAGTTCCGGGTCAGTTACCTGATCGACTTTGTTCAAGAAGACGACAATATACGGCACACCGACCTGGCGAGCCAGCAAGATGTGTTCTCTGGTTTGCGGCATGGGGCCGTCAGCCGCGGAAACGACGAGAATAGCGCCGTCCATCTGGGCCGCGCCGGTGATCATGTTCTTAACATAGTCGGCGTGACCGGGGCAGTCGACGTGCGCGTAGTGGCGCTTGGCGGTTTCATACTCCACGTGAGCGGTGGCAATAGTAATACCGCGAGCCTTGGATTCCGGGGCCTTGTCTAAATCGTCAACACCCTTGTTCTGGGCAGTCATGCCGTGGGCGCTAAGCACCTTGAGAATAGCGGCGGTGAGAGTGGTTTTACCATGGTCGACGTGGCCAATGGTACCAATATTCACGTGAGGCTTACTTCTTACGAATTCAGCCATATATTTAATTAATCCTTACGCGGCACTGCTCGGAGTGGTCCGGCAGATTTATGTCCAACCGCTCTATATTTTTGATAAAAATTGGCTAATTTAAACAAAAAACAACTAACAAGAGGCTTGCTGATTGGATTATTAATAATTAGCGTTGTGATTATAGCAGATCACAAAAAATTTGGCAAGAGGGTAGTTTGTGGACACCAAATTTAGTCCATAAAGTCCGTAAAGTCTATAATGTCCATAAAGCTCGATTGTGACTTTAAAGACTTTTGACTTTTCAGCCTCTTCGGCTGATCCGCCTTTGGCGGAATAGACCTTTTACTCCGTTTATTCCACTGGTTCTAGGTAAAATTTCTCCTCTTCTTCTTCATTGGGTACATCAGCCAGGCTTTCTCCTAAATTGCTTGCTCGTTTGCTTTCTGCTGTCCAATCATCGACAAAATCTAGGGTAACTCTGTCCACCGCCATCCGGGGGGCTTTCGGTTTAAGAATTTCTGGCATCTCCAGCTCTTCCCCGCTAGAAACAGCTTCCCACGGAAAAGCGCCTTTCTCGGAGAGCGCGTCATCGTCTTCTGTTTCCTCCTCTAAAAAATGCACTGGCTCGGCATCATCCAATAATTCCTCATATTTATTGAGTGACATTATAACCATAACCTCATCGGTCTCTTTATCCATAACCAGCGCCTTCTCGCCAGTTCGCGTAATTATACTAATTACCCTGTTGAGCTGATTGTTTTTCATAGGAGGATGTTAACTTTTTTAAACCAAACTGATTATAAACCCGATCTCGATTCGGTCGGGATATCTGGGCGGGTTTTTTATGAACAGAGTCGGCTCCGCCGACAATATATCTGGTTTGCCCTTCATGATATTACGGGCTCCATTATAACACTTTTTAAAAGGCTGTCAAAATTAAAAAACAAAACACCTTGAAAAAAGGTGTTGGGGGTGGCGCCCCGTAGACGACTCGTTGATCCTCCGGCGATGCTCTCGCATCCACCTTGCTCACTCGTATGAATCTACGGGGCGGTCGGTCACCTTAGGCGACTGACCGCCCCTCTAATAGACCAAAAGATGATTCAGATTTTCTTTCTCCCACTTTTTACCGCGCTTAAATCCTGGAAAGGCGGCCTCCTCGGCATTAAAAGCCGGGGTATGAAATTGACGGCGACCTTTGACCGTCGGAATGGGCTGCTTCTGGTGCAGCATTTCGTGGAAGACGATCCACTTGACAAAGTAGCGCGGCACGAACTTGCGATCGAGCGAGGGATGAACCCGGATGAGCTTGTCTACAAAGCAATATGAGCCCATCTTAATTGAGTTTCGATGCCGCGGCTTACACCCTGGCTTACGACGCAATCCCCAAATAATACGCGCCTTGATCTTCCCGTGAAAGTAGCGGCTATTGAGCGAGTTGAAAATCTTTTGCAGATCGTGAACTTTCCCGCGCGTTTCCAAGCGGACCGTTCGCGACATGATTATCCTCCTTGTGGCTCGCGTCTTACTTTAAGACACATTGTATGGGTACATTAGCATAGTTTTTTAAAAAATCAAAGATATAGGAATCTTCTTCTCTCGCTGTGGCTCACTCAGAAGTGAATTTTATTGCGAAACAAAATTCAAACAAAAAAATACCTCGGAGACGAGATACTTTTACAAGAGTTTTAATTTAGTGGGCAGAGCGACGCCGGATCGTCGCTCTGCCCGAAGACAGGTAGTTTCGTGATGAACGATGATTGAAATCGCGGTTCAATCACCGATGACGCGAGGTCTAGAGCTCCTGCCAGAAGGTGCGGTGGCTGCCGCGCCCGTCGTCGCCCGTGATCGTGACCTCGAGCGAGATCTCGCGCAGCTGCTCCGGGTTCGCCTCGGCGGCCGTGGCCTCGAAGAGGTGCTCGGCGATGTGCAGCTGCTGGCGGTAGCCCATCGACTTGGCGGCCTTGACGGCGTGCACGACGTTGTCGTGAAACCGCTCGCGCAGGTCCCGCCCGTAGGCGAGGTCGCCCTTGTTGCCCTCGTGGCGCGGCTTGAAAGCGGGGTTCACTTCGAGCTTTCGCATGGTTCTTCTCCTTGGTCTCTCGCTTGCCACCATAGCAAGCTTCTAAAAGAAGAATACGCCTTTAACACTAAACTGTCAACCCCGTGTCCCGACGTAACATCGGGGCGGGGTCAAACTGAAGACTAGAAAACAAACTTTTCCAAGTCGGTTTTGTCGCTGTCCGCTATTACCAATTTTTTGCCAAGCGGAAGCTCAAGATATCGCTCGTACATATTCACCGCGTCACCAATGATTTCAGTATCATCCGCGGCGTTTATCAGCCGGCGCATCCGATCCAGTCGCTCGCGACCGCCTTCGGAAAAAATTAGCCGGAGCTCGCACTCAACTTCCTGTACCGCTCGAATTGGCGGCGTCGGCTTCCAAATCATTTTGCGCATTCTGATTATGACTCGCCAAAGAGCCACAATGACAAGAATGGAAGCGATGTCGTAGAAGCCCTGCAGAAAATAAAGATAGCGCATGTCGCTCCTCCTTTTTAATTAGTGTAACACGATAACCAAAAAATTCAAAGGCTTAAAAAATCCTCTTGACGAGGATCGGTGAGATGAAAAAAAGAATCGGCGCTTCCCTAATTGGGAAACGCCGTGTGGAATCTCTGCTTTACACAAGTAAGTTTGCCGAAGTGGAAGCGACGCGGATGGTAACCGTCGTGCCAGCGTTGAATTCGAGCGCGTCCTCCGGAACACCATCGGAAAAAATCGCGCCGCCCTCGCCCATTTCGGAATGAAGGGTGAGCGTTTCTCCTTCTTCAATCCAATTGCAAACCGTCGAGACACCCGTCGCGCGGGACGCGAATGGCTCGCGCACCACGAAGAGCAGACGACGATCGCTCCAGTCGAACGGAACCGTTCCGCCCGCTACCTCCCGCTTCTCTGGCGCTTCAGGCGCGTCGAATTCGCTCGCGATCGCGTAGACTCCGTTGACTACGGATGACATCCATCCGCTTGAACCGACGCCCGTTGAGACGAGTACGCCGCTCGAGGAATGACGCTCACGAGAGCCGTTGAATTCAATCGAGTAGCGGGCAGAAACGTGATCGCGGCGGCCGATCATGAAATCGTTTACCGCGAGCAGTCGCTGTCCATCGTTCGTAGTTGCTTCCGCGAGCGTCAGCAGATCGGCGCGAGCCGATCCCTCCAACAACTTCCGTATCCGGAGCGCGACGCTGTCCGGCGCAAAACGCATCAACACTCCGTCGATACGCGTCGGGTCCGGATTCACCGCCAGAATGGGCTGCGCGTCCAGATACTTCGCTACGTTCGCCACCAGCCCATCGGGTCCAATGGCGATTACGAGGTCCGTCAGTCGGAATAGGAAAGAAGGAATCTCTGATCGCGTGATGACCGTATGGGGCACATCGCGCGGGAGCGCCGCCAGCACCGTTTCGACACCCTTTCGGATGGCGGCGTGCGCGGCTTCGTACTCCGCGATCGATCCGCCGCGGCTCTTGAGATAAAACGCCGCTTGCGATTTGGAGGGACGCCGCTCGAGGAGGTCCTCGAGCGGCGTGGGTTTGGTGACGACGATTAGTCGCTCGAACATCATGACTATACCTTCCCCAACGCCGCCTGCTGCATGGCGGCGAGCAGCTCGGGCGTGATGTTGAGCTGCCCGACGCGTCCGGAGGCGGCGAGTTCGCGAATGCCGAGCGCGAACACCATCATCGGATCCATCTCCTTGTACGGAGCCAGCCGCTCGGTGTTCGCTTGCGCTTCGGCTGTAGCCACCGAGATCAGATTGGCGTTCTGCGCTATGATCAGCTGCTTCTTCTTCTCCTCGAGCGTCTTCTCCGTCTCCGCCTCGTACTCGCGAAGCTTGCGATCGCTTTCGGACGCTGCCTCACGACGAGCGGCCATGGCCTTGTCCGCATCGGAGAGCATCTGCTCCCGTGCTGTGGCCTCGAGCGCCTTCTTCAAATCGAGATTGGCCGGCGAGACCTCGGTCACAAAGACCTTGATGACCTTGATGCCGAGATCCGTGAACGCCTGCGCGTTCGCCGTGGTCTCCGTCGAGACATTGGTCTCGATCGCGGCCGCGGAGACGAGCGCCATCTTCAGCGTGTAATCCCGGATGAGCTTGCGAACCACGGCCTGCAACGCATGCACCGCTTCTTCGTTGACCTTCTCCGAATCCTGCGTGAGATACGCGCCCGTCCGCGGGTTCACCGAAAAATCGCGGCGATTGACGATCACGGACGAGTCGAGACGAATCTGCAGCTCGCCCTGCACCATGACCTGCTGGCCATCGCTCGTCATTTCCGTGAAGCTGAACGGGCACGGAATGTCGGTGGTGGGAATGGCGACGATCGAGGTGAAGGGTCCAACGAGAAACACCTTCCCCTTTCCTTCGGAACAGCGCTTGCCGCTCCGAAGCTTGATCGCGTAGTCGTTGGGTCCGGCCTTATACATCGTGAAGGGAAAACGCATCGCGAACCTCCTTGTTCTTGCGGCGCGTGGCCGCGTTGTAAAAACAGTTTGTCAGAAATTTTCTGATATGTCAAGTGATAAATTTTTGTCTATCCACAGGCAAAAAAATAAAAGCCGCCTTCCTTGGGAAAGCGGCTAAGCCAAACACTGTTTTAAGTTCGGGCCCGCAAAGATGCCGGAGCGAACTCTTCCATAGCCTCTAACAGCGCGCACCTGACGGCGAGGCGATAGAGGTTCTTGCCCGACTCCCTTCTCCACTGGAGCAAGCGGCCTGTGTGTATCAGCGCATTCACGGCTTCGCGCAGATCCTGCTTCGCATAGCCTTCAAACTCTCTTCTTGCCTTGATGATGGTCTGAATGTGCTGAACGATTTCACCGAATTGAGCCTCTTTTCCGGTCTTGAAAAACTCTTTCAAAACCAGCGTGATCACCAAAATTAACCGAGAATTCAAGTCACCGGAATAAAAATCTCCGTCCTTCACCGCGACGATGATTTCCTCGAAAGACCGACGGAGCGGATGAGGAGACGACCCATCAGTCAGGCCATTGGCCAACCGGCGAAGAGTTGTGTTGAAACTTCCGCCGGCCTTAAGAAGGATGAGCTTCTTGCCGGATTCTTTGACTTTGGCGATTGCCGCCAGAAAATCCGGGCCGCCATCGGCAGTGCCGAGAACAATTGTGGAAACGAAATCAATTCGCGACCAAAGCTCTATGTCTTCTCTAATGCGTCTATCAACCACGCCCGGTTGGGAGCCGGTCTTCACGAATCTTAAAAGTGAACGATCCTGCCGGAACAGACTCTGCGCCAGGGGCAGATTCTTCTTTTCCGTAGTTTCCGAACAGTAAATGAAGACCCGCTCAATCTCATCGCCGACCTCGGCCTTGACCTTCTCCAAAACCAAGCCAAGATTGAACGTGCGGCCTTCCAACTCCGACATGATCAGCTGGTTCTCATCAATGAAAACCACCGTACGCAGAGACACCGCTGGTTTGGCAACCAACGGGATGCTTACGCCCGCAGTCTGCTTGGAGATGGATGCCGACAAAGAAGTTTGTTGTGCCACGACAGCCTCGGCTGGCGGCAGGGCTTCTTTCTTGGCATTTTTCGACCCGGGCTTTCTGCCTCGCTTACCTTGCAGAATGGAGACCTCGGTCTTCAAGAACTTCAGTCTGGCAATGCTATTGCCGCGAGAATCACCATCCATTATCCGCTCAATGGCGCCGTGCGCCTCAAGCTTCTTAATGGCTAAGTAAAGGGCAGATAAAGCGGTCGGTCTTAGAAAATGCCGTCGCACCTCCTCCATATCAATTACATCTTGACAGCCAGCCAACTGCCTCAAGAAATAGAACAACTCCTCGGCCTTGGACGGACGACTACCGGTTTGTTCCATTGTCTTCTCCTTGTCAAAGAACAGTTCTAAACAGGCCGCATTTTAACACATTTTTAAGTTTTTGTCAAACAGGACATCGTTATTAAGATGTCATGACGTTGGTCAAGCTCACCTTGGGGGTCTGGGGGTGCAGCTGTTTGAGTGCCCCGACACAATGCCACCGTCTATCCCCAACGGTAATGCACGAGTTCTGCACCTCCCAGCGATTCTTTGATTACTTTCTTTTCGCAAAGAAAGTAATGCCAGCGCAGCGACACTGATTGACTAAAAATTAAAAAAACACCCGAAAGGGTGTTTTTTTAATTCTTAGATTTCTTACTTCCGCTTTTCCCGATTTTTCTGTAGCGAAAAATCGAGGATCCCCGATTTTGCCGAAGCAAAATCGGGACCAGCTATTTTTGTTTTCCCGCTATAATGGCGGTGGCCACATTCTTCGGCACATCGGCATAGTGATCAAATTCCATGGAGGAAGAAGCGCGCCCCTGCGACATGGAACGCAAGTTGGTAACGTAGCCGAACATACTGGCGAGCGGCACCATGGCCTTAACAACTTTCATCGCTCCGCGATCGGTCATTTCTAAAATCTGACCGCGCTTCGCGTTGAGGTCGCCGATGACGTCCCCCATAAAATTTTCCGGGGTAACCACTTCCACTTTCATAATCGGTTCCATAATAACCGGATTGGCTTTTTTGCAAGCCGCTTGAAAAGCCATGGACCCGGCCATCTTGAAGGCGATTTCGGAAGAGTCAACTTCGTGGTAGGAACCATCGTAGACTGTCACTTTCACGTCCACCACCGGGTAACCGGCCTGGATGCCGCGGCTCACCCCTTCTTTCACGCCTTTTTCAATCGCCGGAATAAATTCTCGCGGAATCACGCCGCCTTTTACCTCATCAACAAAATCAAATCCAAACTTGTTTATCGCCTTCACGGCTTCTTCATCGTTTTTGTCCACCGGTTCAACCCTCAACCAGCAATGACCGTATTGGCCGCGGCCGCCGGACTGCTTGATGTACTTGCCTTCGGCCTCGGCCGAGCTCCGAATAGTTTCTTTATAAGCGACTTGCGGCGTGCCCACATTGGCTTCTACTTTAAATTCGCGCTTCATGCGATCGACAATAATATCCAGATGCAATTCACCCATGCCGGAAATAATTGTCTGGAGAGTTTCTTCGTCCGTATGAATTCGGAAGGTGGGATCTTCTTCCGCCAATTTCTGCATGGCCATGCCGATTCTTTCCTGGTCGGCTTTGGTCTTCGGCTCAATCGCCACCGAAATTACCGGTTCGGGAAAAATAATTTTTTCTAAAACAATGGGGCGGTCCTCATCACAAAGAGTGTCGCCGGTAACAACATCTTTCAAACCGATGGCCGCCGCGATTTCTCCGGCGTAGACCTCCGTAACATCTTCGCGGTTGTTGGCGTGCATGCGGACGATGCGGCCCAAACGTTCTTTGTTTCCCTTGGTGGAATTAAAAACATAACTGCCGGCGGTAACCAGGCCGGAATAAACGCGAAAAAAAATGAGCTTGCCGACAAAAGGATCGGTGGCAATTTTAAAAGCCAGAGCGGAGAATGGTTCGCTATCGGAAGCTTTTCTGAATTCTTCCGCTTCCGTATCGGGATTGATGCCTTTCACCGGGGGCAGATCGGTGGGGGCCGGCAAGTACGCGACTACCGCGTCCAGCATCATTTGCACACCGATGTTGCCGAGCGCCGAACCGCACAAGACCGGATAAATTCCGCCTTTTAATACCAACGTACGAATACCGGTTTTGATTTCATCGAGAGTCATGGTGCCGCCGTTCAAATATTTTTCCATCATTTGGTCGTTGGCTTCGGCTACTTTTTCTAAAAGCTTAGCGCGATGCTCTTTAACCAATTCTTTAATATCTTCGGGGACGGGCAGCTCAATAATGTTCTGGCCCTTATCGCCTTCAAATTTATACGCTTTCTCTTCAATGATATCAATGATGCCGGAGAAGGTGCTCTCTTGGCCAATCGGAAGTTGGACGGCGACAGCGTGGGGAGACAAACGTTCTTGGATGGATTTTAAACTCATGTAAAAATCCGCGCCGATCTTGTCCATCTTATTGATAAAACAAACGCGCGGCACGTTGTATTTGTCCGCCTGATGCCAAACGGTTTCGGATTGCGGCTCCACCCCTTGGGAACCGTCGAAAACAGTGACTGCTCCGTCAAGCACGCGCAAAGAACGCTCTACTTCCACGGTAAAGTCCACGTGTCCGGGAGTGTCAATAATGTTGATGCGATGGCCTTTCCAAAAACAGGTGGTGGCGGCAGAAGTAATTGTGATGCCGCGTTCTTTTTCCTGCTCCATCCAATCCATGGTGGCTTCGCCTTCGTGCACCTCGCCGATTTTGTGTTTTTTACCGGTATAAAAAAGCACGCGCTCGGTAGTGGTGGTCTTGCCGGCGTCAATGTGGGCCATGATGCCGATGTTACGAGTTTTTTCGAGAGAGTACTCGCGGAGCATAAATATTATCTAGAAAATCTCGCGAAGTGCGCGAAGGCCTTGTTGGCCTCGGCCATGCGGTGAACATCATCGCGTTTTTTGATGGCGTCGCCCGTACCAAGGCTGCTGTCCAAAAGTACCGTGGCCAATTTTTCCGCCATGGCTTGTCCTTTCTTAGCTCGCGCGGCCCCGATAATCCAACGAAAAGACAAAGCGTTCTGGCGCTCGCCGCGCACCGGCATCGGCACCTGGTAATTGGCGCCGCCAACTCGGCGGGTTCTGACTTCCAATTGCGGCTGCACGTTTCGGACGGCCTCTTCAAACACTTTCATCGGCTCACGCTTGGACACAACTCCCACTTTTTCTAAGGCTTGATACACAATTCCCTGCGCCACGCTTTTTTTGCCGCGGCGCATAATATGATTGATAAATGTTGCGAGAACTACACTGCCATATTTACCCTCCGGCTTTATTTCTCTTCGTTTAGCTTTTTTTCCTCTCATATATTGATTCAATTAGTAGTAAGATTAATGCCATCGGAATGTGCGAAATACGAAAACTACGAAATTACGACTAAACGAAAAATCGTTTCGTAGTTTCGTAGTTTTCGTATTTCGCACATAATTTTATTTCTTCTTAGCCTCTTTCGGACGCTTGTTGCCATAGAGACTGCGGCCGCGGCGGCGGTTAGCGACGCCTTGCGCATCATAAATACCGCGCACAATATGGTAGCGCACACCGGGCAGATCTTTCACGCGGCCACCGCGAATTAAAACGATGGAGTGCTCTTGCAGGTTGTGGCCCTCGCCGGGAATATAAGCAATAACTTCCACACCATTCGAAAGACGAACTTTGGCCACCTTGCGCAGAGCGGAATTCGGTTTCTTGGGGGTAGTGGTGTACACCTTGGTACACACGCCGCGCTTAAAAGATGAGCCTTTGGCAAATATGGTTTTGCGTCTGTGCAAATTATCAACCGTAAATTGCAAAGCCGGTACTTTGCTTTTGCGTACTTTACTGGTTCTGCCTTTGCGGATAAGTTGATTTATTGTAGGCATAGTTTTGAATGGGATTAAATTTTACAGCTTAAAGATAAAATTTATGAATGTGCGTATCCGCCTCCGCCAGTTGGCGGAGCCAGTTGGCGGAGCCAGTTGGCGGAGGCGGCTTGTTACTCCCAACGAAATTTACTTCATCTATGATTTGTAAATTTCGGGCGAGTAACAAAAAGACTGAACGAAATTGCTCAGCCACGAGTCCGCCATCTAGAAACGAGTATATATCAATATAGTTGTTATTGTCAATAGACGGCTGTGGGTAGACATGAGCTGATGTGTCTATAAAAATAGTATGACCCCGGATATTCTCCGAGGCCAGGTAGTTAGCGGGGGTTTTTTCTTTAGCCGTTTTTCTTTTTGAATAACTTTCTTAGCCTCTTCCCAGAATTTATCCTTATCCTTTGCCTTCACGGCCAGTTTGTAGATTGGATTCGTAGGATACTCCTAGCTTTCCAAATCGATCAATGCGACGGGTGCATCGTTCGACTGCGCCGCCACCTCGCGAGCGCGCAGACAAGCCGAGTCGCAAAACTGTTCTTTGGCGAGTAGTCGCCATCTAGGCCGAGCGCGGGGAGATTTTCTCCTTGCCCTCGGCCGTTTTTTTACAAATCATCCAAATCGCGCAAAAAACTTCCCGGCCTCCCTCCCCTCTGTATCCCCCCTCGGGCAGGGGGGAACACCGATGGCTGGTCTTCCGGAACATACTCCACTCCGGCCGCGGGATCGTTAAGCACCGTGGCAGAATTTAAAAGAAGTGAATGGTCTTCCACCAACCCTGGTTCAATTTCATCGAGAAACATACTGGGGCCGGCCAAAAAATCCCCAAATGCTCCCCCGGCTTGCCCGCCGAAGCCTTGGCGAAGGAGGGCCATTGGGTAAGTAAGATACAAGGTTTTCTTCGCGCGGGTTATGCCCACATAAAATAAGCGCCGTTCTTCTTCGATGCCGTTCTCTTCTTTCAGCGCCCGGTCGTTCGGAAATGAACCGGCGCTCAAGTTGATTATAAAGACTGCTTCCCACTCCAACCCTTTGGCTTGATGAATGGTGGAGAGAATAATTTTAGGTTTTGATTTTTCTTCTTCCGTCTTGGGGCCATCATTATTCAATACCTGATACGATTCTTGAAGCGTCGCATCGGCCAAAAACTCCTCAATGTTATCGTAACGCCCCGCGAACACACCTAGTTGTTTAAGATCGTTAAGCCGCTCCCGACTGTCGACAAATTCAGTCTCCAGATATTCGCGATACGGCGAAGCGACAACAGCATCAACCAAAGTGCCGGGCGTAAACACCGCGCCGAGAAGCGTTTGCCAAATAGCCACAAAGTTACTCCAGCCGATTTGGGCTTTGCTGCCGAGGAGCGCCGGCCCAGCCTCCACAACCGCTTGATTGTTCTGAAGATTTTGAACATACTCAACAATTTTTTGGGCCGCCGCCGGGCCGATGCCCTCTTCGTGCATAAGCACTCGGAGCCACGCCGCCGCGTCGCGGCGATTATTAAAAATTCGCAAATACGCCAGCACATCTTTAACATGGGAACGTTCAAAAAAGCGCACGCCGCCACGGTAGTCGTAGTCAATGCCCCGGCGCACCAACTCCACTTCAAGCATCTGCGAGTGGTAAGCCGCGCGGAATAGCACCGCGATTTCTTTTTCGGGTACGCCCCGAGCAAGAAGCGCCTCAATTTTTTCCGCCACAAAATTCGCCTCCGCTTCCTGATCTATCTGGGGGCAGAGCTCCGGCAAAACGCCCCCGCTTATAAGCGTGCGGAGGTTCTTTTGGTATTGCTCGCGATTATTAACAATAATATTGTTGGCCAGATCTAAAATTTTCTGCGTGGAACGATAATTGGTTTCTAATTTAAAAATTTTAGCGCCGGGATAATCGGTTTCAAAACGCAAAATATTTTGAATATCGGCGGCGCGGAATGAATAGATGCTCTGGGCGTCATCCCCCACCGCCACAATGTTATGATGCGCGGAACTTAGCTCTTTTATAATCGAAGCCTGGAGTTTATTCGTGTCTTGGTATTCATCCACCAAAATATAAGCGAACTGCTCGGCGTATTTTTTCCGCACCGTATCGCTGTGGAGCAAAACTAAAGTATTGGCCAAGAGATCGTCAAAATCCATGACATTGCCCTCGCGTTTTCGCCGCCGGTAGTCCTCGGCGATCTGTTTTATTTCTTCTTCAAATGAAAACCACTGCGAAAAACGGGTGGCGAGAACTTCGGGAACGGCCAGCTCGGCATTGGTAGCATAGCTAATGATAGCGCCAAGCACCCTGGCGGAGGGAAATTTCTTACCAGCTTCGTCCGGCCTGACTTCTTTACTGCATAACTTGAGAATGGCCTGGCTATCATCGCTGTCAAGCACGTTAAAATTATTGCCAAACCCGATGGTGGGCGCGTAGATTTTAAGGATGCGGTAGGCAATATGATGAAACGTCCCCGACCATGGCAAGGCAACGCTTGATTCGTTCCCACCAAGCAACTTTCTAATACGCTCTTTTGTTTCGGCCGCGGCTTTATTGGTAAAGGTAACGAGAAGAATATGTTCCGGTTTTACTCCCTGCTCCAAAAGATAGGCCACGCGATAAGTGATAGTTCTGGTTTTTCCACTCCCAGCGCCGGCTAATACTAAACAAGGTCCATCACCATGATGGACCACCTCCAGCTGTTCGGGATTCAACTCCTCGCTGAAATTTATCATATCGCTCTAACCAATCCTTGTTTCCCCGGTTCTTTTTCTATTTTTCTATCCGCAAAAATCGTTACTCATTGGCTTAGCCAAAATATCGCTCCAGCTCTTTTTTTATGAAGTTTATGGTCCCTCCAAAAATTTTTGTTCCTTTCTCCAAAGTAAGTTCCAAAATATATTCGCCGTCGTCTTTCTTGCGTCCCTTCTTTAGATTGAAAACCCCCCGAAAATCGTATTCCCTTCTTAATAATTCATTAATTTCATGATAGGGATTTTCACTACCTTCCCGCGACTGGCCGGCCCGGCTGACTTTGGTTTTGGACAGGTCGGCCCGGACTGATTTTACGGAACCTAAATTTTCCTCGTCCACTTTTCTCTGTTTTAGCTCTTTCTCGCCCGCGGCCGTCAACCGACCGCTCTCATCTACCCATTCCCTGTGCCTCGCGTAATCCAGATCGGTCCAGCCAAATATCTCCCCCTCGCGGGGCTGAATTTTTTCCTGGCGCTTTGTCTTGGCCGGTTCCTCTGCTTTCTTCCCACCTTCATTGGCGCGAGCGCTCGCTTCGCTTTTCTCTAAATCCGCCAATAATTTTAAATAATCTTTATCAACTTCAGGCATAATTTCTAGGGTTGAGTTAAATAGCATGTCATGCTGAACTTGTTTCAGCATCTAGATCCTAAAATAAATTCAGGATGACATTAAACAAGTTCGGAATAACATTATTCAGCAGGATAACTAATGCGACGGGGATTCGGGATGACACTTGGCGAAACTCGCTATGAGTTCAACATTATTCAGATTGTATCACATTGGCGATAAAAATTACAAACTTGGCAATTAATTGGGAATTAAACCGCCAGTTGCTATAAGGCGTAATCTGTGTTAAACTGCTCCCAAAATCACTAGGGCTGAACAAAAATAAAAGATTTTTCTTTTTTGAAGCCCGACTTTTCCCGACGGCGAGTCGGGATCCTCGATCCTTCGGGATCGGGACAAGCTTTGCTTCAAATATGTCATTTTTCGAATTACAACACCAAGATAAAAATTCGCATGCGCGCGCCGGAGTTATCCATACCGATCACGGCGACATTGAGACGCCGGTTTTTATGCCGGTAGGAACCCAAGCCAGCGTCAAAACTTTGGATCAAGCAGATCTTATGGCGCTTGACGCGCAAATTATCTTGGGCAACACCTACCATTTGCACCTGCGCCCCGGCGAAGACCTTATTGCCGAACAGGGCGGTCTGCGCCGTTTTATGAATTGGAACCGGCCGATCCTCACCGACAGCGGCGGGTTCCAGGTATTTAGTCTTGGCCAATTGTCATCGCGAGGAGTGAAGCGACGTGGCGATCCCCCGTCCAATGAGATTGCTTCGTCACCTACGGTTCCTCGCAATGACAACACCACTCAAGGCCGCCTCGTTTCTATTGACGAAAATGGCGTAACATTTACTTCACACCTCGACGGCTCCACGCACCGCTTTACTCCGGAATCGGCTATTGAAATACAACATAAACTCGGCGCCGATATTATTATGGCCTTTGATGAATGCACGCCCGACGACGCGAGCTACGAATATACCAAGGAAGCAATGGAGCGCACGCACCGCTGGGCGGAACGATCTCTAGCCACGCACCAAAAAAATACTGCCTACCATGGTTACCGACAATATCTATTTGGAATTATTCAGGGAGCCGGCTACCGGGATCTCCGGGAAGAAAGCGCTCGACTTATTTCCTCGCTTGATTTTGACGGCATCGCCATCGGCGGAGAATCCATTGGGTATAATATGGAAGCGACGGCCAAAATACTCGATTGGGTTTACCCGTTGATTCCGAAAAATAAACCACACTACGCGATGGGAATTGGTTTATCGCCGAAAGATTTGCTTGTTGCCATTGAGCACGGCGTAGATATGTTTGATTGCGTGGCGCCCACCCGCCTCGCGCGGCATGGCATTTTGTATTGTCATTCCGAGGAGCGAAGCGACCTGGCTTCGCCGAAGCATAGCTACGCCAAGGCGAGCGTGGGAATCCCTGTACAAAATAACTTGAGCCGGGGGATTGCCGCGCTCCCTACGGTCGCTCGCAATGACACACGATACCGTTTGAACATAAAAAATGCCGGCTTCACCAAAGATACCCGGCCGATTGACGAAACCTGTTCTTGCCCGGTCTGCTTGCCTCGCCGAAACTCCGCGGGAGTGGAGGTGGGCCAAAACTACACTCGCAGTTACCTGCATCATCTTTTTGCGGCCGAAGAGATGACCGGCCTGCGACTCGCCAGCATTCACAATCTTCATTTCATGCTGAACCTAACGCGCCAAGCGCGCCAAGCGATTTTGGAAGATAATTTTTTGGAGTTCCTTGCTAAAAATGCCAAAATTATATAGTCTAAAGAAAAGGAGACAATAATGAAACAAAAGATGATTGAGATCACGGGACTCTACCCACCCAATGACTGGCCCATAGAAGCAAAGGCGGCTCTATTGGGATTCGGCCTGCCAGTGGCCGAAATACAAGAAGAAAATGGCCAAGTAATAGGGTATTGGGTACGGGGGGTTGAAGTGCTCAAAACTCTATTCGCTCACTACTGGGAGAATGTGGCGATTTTTCTGATCCTTCGTCATCCCGGCCTAGCAAGACAATTCCTGCTTTTCCCAACCAGCATCTGCAAGGAAGTATAGATATCAAAAATACTTGTAGTTCAGCCCCGTACTAAACTGCTACCGCCCCGACGTTACATCGGGGCGGCTATCTTAATTGACTTGCCAAGTACGCCGAAAGAAAATATAATGTTAGCATTGGAGTCTGCTTCAAAAACTATGTCAGAAAATCATAATCCAGCCGCCAAGGAAATAAAACATTTCCAAGAAATCACCACTCTCGCGCACCGCATACCCGATCGGGCCATCAGCGACCAACTGGTAAATTTCTCAATTGGTATTGAAAAGCTGGAAGATCGGAAAAAAGTCATAAAAAAATTTTAATACTCTCCTCGGCTATAATAAAACCCAATTAACTAGTTTACTTGATAAGTGGACGAATCTTGAAAAAGCGGTAGCTAGAATGACAGGGCTCAAAGAAGAATATAAAAAAGACTTTATCAAACTTTCGCGGGAAATTGCCGTTCAACTTTTGGAAAAAATGCGCCTAGCGGGCGCGCCAACAGACAAAAAGAAACAAAATTAAACCAACTAAAAATTTTATGCCCAAACCAGTTATCGTCTCCGCGGCCCAGCCGACCGGAAATCTGCACATCGGAAATTACCTCGGCGCGGTAAAAAATTGGGTGGAGCTGCAAAATTCCGGCCGGTACCAGCTGTATATTTTTATTGCCGATCTGCATTCGCTCACCGGACCCATGGAAGCGGACGCCAGACGCCGGCAAATTTTGATTACGGCCGCCGAACTCATCGCCCTCGGCATTGATCCAAAAAAAACAATTTTATTCGCGCAATCTTACGTTCCCGGGCACGCTGAACTCGGCTGGATTTTTGATTGCGTTATTCCGCTCTCCGAACTTTATCGCATGACCCAATTCAAAGATAAATCAACGCGGCAGGAAAAAAACATCAACGCCGGCCTGTTCACCTACCCCGCTTTAATGGCCGCGGACATTTTGCTTTATCGCGCCGAATTCATACCGGTGGGCCAAGACCAAATTCAACATTTGGAACTCACGAAAGACATCGCGCGCTGGTTCAATAATCGTTACGGCGAATACTTTGCGGAGACCAAACCGCTCCTGACGGAGACGCCGAAAGTAATGAGTTTGCTAGAGCCGACCAAGAAAATGAGCAAAAGTCTGGGCGGCGGGCATGTTTTGGAGCTGGCTGATGGGCCGGAAGTTATTGAGAATAAATTAAAAAAAGCCGTAACGGCCACCGCGGGCGGTGGGAAAGCGCCGGGCGCGGAAAATCTTTTGCTGCTGTTAAAACAGTTTGGCTCTGCCGATGAGTACAAGCGTTTTCTCAAAGCGGAAAAAGATGGCTCGATACGTTACGGAGATTTGAAAAAAGAATTAGCCAGAGCCGTAAGTGATTATTTCGCCGCGTTCAGAGTTCAGCGCGCCAAACTGCTCTCCGATACCGGCCGCTTGAAAAAAATATTAGAAAACGGCGC
The DNA here is from genome assembly GCA_964570525.1 of uncultured Gammaproteobacteria bacterium. Classification (GTDB taxonomy): domain Bacteria; phylum Patescibacteriota; class Patescibacteriia; order Magasanikbacterales; family GWA2-37-8; genus CAZMYO01. The sequence continues at coordinate 36,974 of CAZMYO010000035.1, forward strand.
GGCCCAATCAAAACCAGTTGCGGAAAAAACGATGGCGGAGGTAAGGAAGCTGGTCGGCATACGATAATCTTTTAATCTTTAATCTTCAAACATTATGGATTCATCCAAAGTAGCCGTCATCAAAAATATCTATCTCTACCTGGTTTCTTTTGTCGCGCTCATGATGGTGGTGTTCTCGGTCGCCGATGTCGTCAATATTGTTCTTAAAACCTATGTCTTCACTAAGGCGGATCGAGATTACTACGCCATGATGCCGTGCGATATTCCACCGACCAAACCGGTGTCTCCCCCTGATCGAGCGGTACCAGCTCCGGCAGATTGTGCCAAACAGCAGGAAGAAAACCGCAAACAAGCCGAGGAGAATAGAGCCGCGCAACGCCAACGCGACCTCGTTCGTGATATTTCTTTTGTGGTCGTGGGTATTCCGCTGTTCGCCTATCACTGGCGAGTGGTGCGGAGAAAAGAAGAATAGAAAAAAGAAGAAAGCCCCCAGACTCCGCCGGTTGGCGGAACGTCGGAGGGCCTTTTTTATTAGAGGATTTACTTCCGTAAACCGTTGAGGACCGGCGCGAGTTTTTTCTTCGCTTCAAGCTCAATCTGGCGTATTCTCTCCTGGCTTAGACCAAACTTTCGCCCCACCTCGTTCAGCGTAGCGACTTTGCCATCACCCAGATAACGAGCCTCGATGATTCTACGCTCGCGCGGGTTGAGAACAGCAAATGCCTTTTGAATGGCTTGCCGCTGAACCTCCCTCTCCTCGGCGTCGGCCACCGCTTCTTCCGGCGTCGGCCCGTCTATGTAGAGAGAATCCCCAAGCGTGCGTTCATCGCCAGGGTCATAGCTGGCGTCAAGCGACAGCGGCGTTTTAAGTATCTGGAGCGTCTCGACTAGTAATTTCTCGGAGACACCTAGTTTTTCGGCCAATGCCTCGGTGGTGGCAGCCCTGCCTTCGCGCTCGAGCTGCTGGCGCGCGCGCCCTAGCCCATAAAAAATCCTGCTCCGCCTATTTGAGATAGGTATACGTATCGTACCAGCATCATCGCGAATAAATTGGTGAATGCACGCTCTAATCCACCAGCTGACGTAGGTTCCCAGACGCAGTTTTCGGTTCGGGTCAAACTTCTGGATCCCCAGCAGGAGACCGAGGTTGCCATACCCCATCAAATCATCCGGATTTTTTCCAGAGCTCCCAAATTTCCAAACGACAGAGGCAACCAGGCGCTGGTTACAGGCAACCAGTCGCTGCAGGGCTCTAGTAGCGTTAGGATTACATTTCTCGCCTTTTTCTCTTTCCAGAAAAACCTCCTTTGCACGAATGGCCAGCTTTCGCTCTTCCTCGCGAGACAAAAGTTCGTGATTCAGCCCCCAGGTGCTCGGTATGCTGTCTCCCCGCTTCGCGGCGGCGACATTTCTTTGTGCCATCTGAAACCTCCGCTTGTTAGTTGCGTTGGGTAATATTTTAAGGAACTAACTGATAAACCATATATACTATAAAAAACCAAAAATGTCAACTATAAACATAAAAAAGAAAAGCGCCCGATCGGATGACTGGGCGCGAGAAATTAATTTACTCCTTGTTCTGCCTCTCCTTAAATCTCCGGTGGAGTTCGGCAAACGTTGGGTGCAGAACCGCATCCTTGATCCAAAAGAGGTGAAGGCGTTCTATATCAGCAACGGCTTCAATCTCTTTGGCTCGTTCGGGCAGCGCTTCCCGGAGCGGTTTAATGCTATCGGCCGTCTCTACCAGGTAATGCGTTTCGGGCTTGATGATGGTCTTTCGCTTGGAGCGATCGACCAGGAAACTAAACAGTCCAGCGGCATCAAGCTCGGCTTCGCGCGCCTTGGCCTCGCCGCGCGTCTTAAAGAGTTCCAGGCGCGGCGGGCCGCCCAGACAATTGATGTCATAGGCAGAGCCAGCTTTGCCAAGCACCGTGTCAATGTAGCTGTTCAGGTCGTTATCACCCCAGATCATGAGCTGGCGCAGCGTAACGACCTTAGCCAGGTAAAGTTCTTTGAAAATTATTTGGCCGATAATATATTCAATGAACTTGGCGGCCGGATTTTCGTAAAGCTCCCGCCACAGCCGAACCCGGAGCTCCATGAGGTCGGCCATCCGCTCGGCGTCGGTAACTACCACCTCTTCGCCGATCACCTTTACCACATCCCAAATGGCCGCGACTTGGGGCTTGGTACGAGCAAGCTCCTGAAGGCGTTTTACGCCCGGCGTATGCCACCTGGCCTCGGCATGCCGATAGTGTTCCAGAACATTCATCAGGTCGCGCGCGCAGTAGGCCGTCTTATCGGCCAAATCCAGAAGCTTGCCTAGCTTACCCTGGTTTTTTTCCACCGTGGAGACAAGAAGCTCCTCATCAACCAGATAGTCTTGACCAAACTGTTTCCAGTCGATTTTTTCAAGCTGGTTCTTGAAAATAAGGTCCTCGTCCATCCCGTCCGGATCGATATGCTTCATGGCGTCACCCCCGGCCGGAGTAAACAGATCGTGGGTGAGAGCCGCCACGCGACCGGTGTTGTACTCGGTGGCAGAAAAACAACCGCGGTTGTTTTCCAGCATGAGGGTGATGAGGGCTTGAGCATCCAGCATGTGATCATAGCGGGTGTGCACGAACCCCCGTACCACGGGAGGCGTGGCGCTCGCCAAGATGGTGGGAAGGTAAAGACGCTGCAGCTGCATCGTAGCGCGCTGGCGCCCCACGTTGAAGGCCTTTACGGCCGCCTCCACCAGCCCGCCATGCCTAACCCGATACATGATTCCGGCGGGCGGGAGGTTTACCGGCGCGGTATACCACTCTCCGGAATTCAGCTCCAACTGGCCAGTCGGCGCCGTATAGCGCACATCTTCCAACTGCCGCGACCGGCGCGCCAGAGTCTTCATGGTAATCCGCATGGCTTCCTCCTTTTATAGTCGAGCCACTGTTTTGGCTACTCTAACACAGTGCTGTGGCCCTGGCCATGCTTTTTATCAACATTTTGTCAACAGTACACATTTTGTCAGCAGACTATACAGATGTTTGCTTTTACATACCTCATTTGGTAAACTACGTTTTCAGAACCCCAAACAAAAGGAGGGAAAGATGTCCCGAAAAAATAGGACTAGAAAGTCGCCGATCAATTTTCCCGAGAATATTCGGCGGCTTGCCGAGGAATTTCTCAATCAGCGCTTGAAAGATGAGCAAGCCAAACGGCAAGAGAAGCTGGCTCAAGAAAAAGAAAGAAAGCGCGTGCGCGCTCTGCGGTTACAAAATGGTTTGTTGTTTGCCAAGCAAATCTTTGCTTGGGCCAAAGCTTTTAGGAATAGCGATATCGGCCAAGAGCTGATGAGGAAATCTCATAAACCCACCGCTTACAACAACATTCTTTTTTACGATGGACATATTGAACGCGTTGAGTGGGCTGGGCTGGGA
>CAZMYO010000036.1:0-12717 GCA_964570525.1 uncultured Gammaproteobacteria bacterium
TCACTAGTGTCCCGTTAATTTTTACGAGACACCTAAAATTAATCCAATTTAAGCCATAATCTGAGAAAAATGTATTTTTCGATTTGAATTTGGTTCATGAGATACTGAGGGAGTTATTCCTCAATTTTCTCTTATGCACCAAGGCAAGTACGTCTTTTCTCAGATTATGGACACGGTCGTTCGTTATCAATTTAACCAATGCGTGGCTCGCTACCAAGGCGAGTATTGGATCAAGAATTTTTCTTGTTGGGAACAATTTCTCGCGATGGCTTTCGGACAACTATCACGGCGAGAAAGTTTACGAGACATTGTGGTCTGTCTCGCCGCGCACCGTGACAAACTGTATCATGTTGGTTTTCGTGCCGCCGTGTTTAAAACGACACTGGCTAAAGCCAATGAACGTCGTGACTGGCGTATCTACCGCGACTACACCGAACTGCTTATCAAGGAAGCGCGAGCTTTGTACGTGGGCGATGGGCCAGCGAATCTTGATCTTGGCTCAGCGGTATATCTCATTGACTCGACCACGATTGAGCTCTGCCTGAATCTGTTTCCCTGGGCACGACTCGTCAAGAAACGGGCGGCAGTCAAACTTAATATCGGGATCGAAGCATCAGGCAACATACCCTCGTTTTTCGACTTTTCTAGCGGAAAAGAGCCTGATGTTTCGTTTCTTGATCGGATTATTTTTGAGGCCGGAGCCTATTACGTGATGGATCGCGGATACATTGATTTTGCTCGGCTCTATGTAATTCACCGCGCCGGCGCGTTCTTCGTTACCAGGGCGAAAGACAATCTGTCGTACCACCGCCTCTATTCTCGTCCGGTGGACAAGAGTACGGGCGTCAGGTGCGACCAAGAAATTGTGCTCGACGGATACCAAACGAGTAAAACCTATCCGGAACATTTGCGACGTATCAAATATTATGACACTACAACCGATAGAACCTATATATTTCTCACCAATGATTTTAATCTTGACGCTACCACCATCGCGCTTCTGTACAAATACCGCTGGCAAATCGAGCTATTTTTTAAATGGATCAAACAACACCTGTCAATCAAAGCGTTCTGGGGACGATCCGAGAATGCCGTGAAGACTCAAATCTGTGTTGCTTTATCGGCCTACCTGCTGGTGGCCATCCTTAAAAAGAAATTACGAATTGATCGAAATATGTACGAAATTCTACAAATTTTGAGCATGTCACCTTTTGATAAAAACCCCATAGCTAAGCTGATTTTAGAGGCTCCGGTACAATTACAAGAGAGCAGCGGCCAAAAACAGGCTCAGTTATGGGAGTATTAACGGGACACTAGTGATCAAACAATACCAAACTGAATTGAAAAATTTACTGACCTTAAAATTTGAAATTATATAATCATGGTTAAGTTAGCAAGTTAGTATATATCGGACGGGATAAGAGGTCTCATTTGACAAAGTGAACACCCGTTCACTATACTATACCTATATGCCCATCCCCAAACACCTCCCCGCCATCCTCCGCTTCTATCGCCAACACAAGCGTCTCCCATCCTACCGGGAGATGCTTGTCTTAACCGGTTTCAAATCCACCAACGCCATCGCTCAACTGGTAGAGCGACTGATCAAATCCGGTTGGCTAGCCCGCGACACCACCGGCAAACCCATCCCCGGCCGCCGCTTCCTCGGTGTACCCCTGTTAGGCGTAGTCGAAGCCGGCTGGCCGTCTCCCGCCGAAGAAGAACTAGTCGACACCATGAGCCTCGACGAATGGCTCATCGGCAACCGCCAAGCCACCTTCATGCTCAAAGTCTCCGGCGATTCCATGATCGATGCCGGCATTCACCCTGGCGATACCGTCTTGGTAGAGCGGGGGAGAGCGCCCAAAAATGGCGACGTGGTCGTGGCCGAAGTAGATAGTCAGTGGACCCTAAAATATTTTCAAAAACACGGCCATCAAGTGGTACTCGTGCCCGCCAACAAAAAGTACCATTCGATTATTGCCGAACAGGAACTAACGATCGCCGCAGTCGTCACCGCCGTGATCCGTAAGTACCACGATGTATGAGTGACCTCCAGATTCCCGCTGTTTTTACCAACCCTTCCGTTTCTTCCTTCCCCCACGCCATCATCCACATCGATGGCGATTCTTTTTTTGCAAGCTGCGAACAAGCCCGCAATCCCGCCCTGCGCGGCAAGCCCGTCATCACCGGCCAAGAGCGGGGGATAGCCGCCTCCATGAGCTTAGAAGCCAAAGCCAAAGGCGTCACCCGCGCCATGCCCCTCTGGGAGATCAAAAAACTGTGCCCAGATGTGATCTGTCTTCCCTCCGATTATGAAATGTACAGCCTCATGTCGCAGCACTTCTACGAGATCGTGCGCCGCTACACCGGAGCCGTCGAAGAATACGGCATCGACGAATGCTTTGGCGACCTCACCGGACTAGAAGCCTCCTTCCACAAAAGTTATTACCAGTTAGCAGAGGAGTTGCGTGATGTCTTAAAACAAGAACTCGGCTGCACCTTTTCAGTTGGCCTTGGCCCCAACAAAGTCATAGCCAAGCTGGGCTCAAAGTGGCAGAAGCCCTACGGTTTTACCGCCATTCCCAAAGAGCAAATTCCCCAATTTTTAAAAGATCTTCCCGTCGGAAAAATTTGGGGCATCGGCTATCGCACGACCGCCTGGTTAGAAAACCAAAAAATCTATACGGCGGGAGAGTTCGCCGCCCAAAATGAATGGTGGGTCAAACAAAACCTTTCCCGTCCGTTCCATGATATCTGGCGAGAATTACAGGGAGAGCTGGTGATGCCGCTACAATACCTAGAGAAACAAAGCTACCAATCGATCCAAAAATTCAAAACCTTTACCCCGCCCTCCCGCGACCCGGAATTCATCTTTGCGCAACTGTCTAAAAATATTGAGAATGCCTGTATTAAATTACGGCGCTACCACCAAGCGACACCAATCTTATATATTATTCTGCGCACCCAAGATTTTCATCATAGCACGCTAGAAATTCCCTTAGTCAGACCCACCAACTTGCCCCCCGAAATACTCCCAACCGCCAGAAAGGCCTTTCAAAAAATAGTTAAAAAACAAACATTGTACCGAGCCACCGGAGTCGTGTTTTTTAATTTAGTACCGATGGTCGTCCAAGCCGACCTGTTCGGAGACAATCTCCGCGTTGAAAAGCTACAACGACTCTATGCGAGCGCCGACCAAGTATCCGCTAAATTTGGCAAACATACCATGTTTCTCGGCGCCAGTTGGCGCGCCCAGCAATTTAAAGCTCATTTGAATAAAAGGGGAGATGAACCAGAGCGTACGAAGACACTATTCTTAGGCGAGACAAAACGAAAACGATTGGGGATACCGATGTTGCTCGGAGGAGTGGTGTAGAAAAAAAATCAGATTTTTTACTATGTGGGTCGGCCGGGGCTCGAACCCGGGACCTTATCCTTAAAAGGGATCTGCTCTACCAGCTGAGCTACCGACCCGTGATTAGTCTGTAAAGTCAAAAGTCTATAAAGTCCTTTAAATTAAAGGATTTTATGACTGTTTGGCTATGTGGACTTTCAACTTTGTAGATGATATACTAAATTAAAATAAAAATCAAGCATTATTAGGCACAGCTTTAACTTAAATGATCTTGCTAATGTTGTCCGGTGACATGCAAATTTCACCCTGGATTCAACGTGTTTCAAGTTTCATGTTTCAAATTTCAAGCACATATGCTCAACAAAAAATACTTCCAAAAAGTCCGCCAAGAACTACTCTCCTACGCCGAAAAACGCCGTGAAGTCATCAAAGCCTCTAGTGATGCCCAGCACCAGGCTAAAAGGGCCATTTTCGCCCTCCAGCGCGACGACCATGCCGAAGCCGAGCTGTGCCTAAAAACCGCCAGTGACCTGCTGGTAGGACTAAATAAGCGTTTCCAAAAGAACCCTGAACTGTTCGACGAAGGCTCCTACCGCGCCAGTCTCGAAGAATACGTCGAAGCCTGGCTCCTGCACGAATACCTGGCCGACCACGAACTCGGCCCCGTGGCGGGTCTTACCGTCGACCCAGACCTCTACGTCAGCGGCCTAGCCGACCTGCCGGGCGAACTCTTGCGCTATGCGATCAAAGCCGCCACCGAACGCAACTTCATCATGGTCAAAAAATGCTACCAAGTCGGCGAAATGATCGTGAGCGAAATGGTGGACATGGACCTTACCGGCTACAACCGTCAAAAATTTGACCAAGCCAAACAAGCCCTCAACAAATTACAACAAGTCGTCTACGAAGTAAGTCTGAGACAGTAAAAAAGGCGTCATTGCGAGGAGGCTGATTCGCATCAGCCGACGTAGCAATACACTTAAGATAGTTATGTCTTTTCTTCAAAAAATAAAAAACTACGGCCACCTTTTTTTTGCCATGCTTGCTTATTGGTACTACGGCCGCCCCGCTCGACAGCTCATCGTGGTTGGCGTCACCGGTACCAAAGGCAAAACTACTACCTGCCGCCTTATCGCTTCCGTGCTTGAAGCCGCGGGGAATAAAGTCGGCTTATTATCGACCGTGGAATTCCAAATAGGGGATACGCATATCCCCAATACCCGCAAAATGACCATGCTCGGCCATGGCCAAATCCAAAGTTTGTTACGCGACATGGTAGACGCCAGCTGTACCCATGTCGTGATTGAGACTTCTTCACAAGGTATTTTGCAATATCGACACTACGGCCTGCACTACGATGTCGTTGTATTTACCAACCTGGCGCCTGAACATGTCGAAGCCCATGGCGGTTTTGACAATCTAAAACGCGATAAAGGCAGAATGTTTGCTGGACTTCGAAAAGGATATCGTAAGACAGTAGGTGACAAAACTATCCCAAAAATTATTGTAGCCAACGCCGACGATACCAACGCGCCCTATTATTTAAATTTTACCGCTGATCAAAAATACGCCTACAACACACTGCCAGAATCATCACCGCTACCTGGAGTTACAATAATCCAAGCCCAGGCCATTCATAGCACTGCTTCTGGAAGCGCTTTCCAAGTTGGAGGAGACAAATTCGAGCTTACACTCCAAGGCACCTTTAACGTTAGCAACGCCCTCGCCGCCGTCACCGTCGGCAAAGCGCTCGGTATTCCTGCTGAAAAAATCAGGGAGGGGCTCAAAGCAGTTACCACCGTCACCGGCCGGATGGAACCCGTGAACCTCGGGCAACCCTTCCACGTCATCGTGGATTATGCCCACGACCCGCTCAGCCTAGAAGCCGTCCTAACCAACGTCAGAAAGTTGCTCCTTACCGGTAACCAACGCCTCATCGCCGTGGTCGGCTCCGATGGTGGAGGCCGCGACCAGGGTAAGCGCGCCACCACTGGTGCTCTCGCTGCCCGCCTCTCGGACATCGTCATCGTCACAACCACCGACCCCTACGACGAAGATCCCGCCGCCATAGTCGATATGGTAGCCGCCGGAGCCATAGCTGCCGGTTTTAACAAAGATAAAAATCTTTTTACTATTCCCGACCGTCGCGCGGCCATTACCAAAGCCATAAGCCTGGCTCAAGCAGGCGACGCCGTAATTCTCACCGCCAAAGGCCACGAAACCGTCATGGCCGTAGCCAATGGCCAAAAAATACCCTGGAACGACAAAAAAGTGGCTTCGGAATTATTGGCCAAATATAAAAATGGGGCAAGTGTGGTATAATAAACAAAATACCGATCTCTTCTAAACTATGGCTCCGCGCACTCGGTGGAATGCTTTTTTTTACTCACAATGGACCACGGTAATCCTCGTGGGCTTATTAGTATTACTCGGTATTGGCTACGGCCGGGCCTACTATCAACACTACCAAGTACAACAAGAAATCAAACAACTCGAAGAGCAGGCCAATGCCTTAAAAGCCAAAAAATTAAAGACTATTCAACTGTTAAAATATGTTGAATCTCCAGCTTTCGTCGAAGAACGCGCCCGCTTGGAGCTAAACTTAGGTAAGCCAGACGAAACCATGTTAGTCATTGGTTCCGCCAACAAAACGCCTTCTAGACAACCCCTCCTGAATATGTTAGAACAAAACCAACCAATTCTTTCCAATCAACAAAAATGGTGGCGCTATTTTTTTGCGCCGACTCCGGCCAATATAGCCTCTCCCAGCGGATAAACAATTCTCTTTATCATACCTTTTTATAATTTTTTATTTTTTATGGAACCAACCGTTTCTAACCAGATTTCTTCCCCCAACAGCCATCAAAACATGCGGAATTTTATCTACGGCATCGTTGGTTTACTGCTGGTAAGTGTTATACTTATCACAGGAATCGGAATTTTTCGAGTGTACCACCAAGCCGCCACCGATCGTTTTAGCACTCTTATCGCCCGCTTCTGGCACCTGCCCATCGCCAAAGTAAATGGCCAAACTATTCCTTACTACGATTACGTTACCGATCTGGCAGCCATCAATATCAAAAGCGCCTACGACCAAGCCCGCCAAGGCCCGACTGCCGATCTAACAGCAGCAGAAAAATCCGATCAAGTTATCTGGCGCTTAGTAAACAACGCCCTAATTAACGAAGCTGCCAAAAAATTTAACCTTACGGTCACCCCTGCCGATACCAAGGAAATTAGAGAGAAAATTTTAGCTAAATTTCAAACCGCTGCGGCGGCCGATGCCCAACTCTCTTCCGAATATGGCTGGGATCTAGCTACCTACGAACAAAAAGTAGTCATCCCTTTTGTATTAGGAAATAAAATAGTGCAAACTCTGGAAGTCGATCCAGCGATTCGCCACGCCAGCCGCTCCTTAACACAAAGTATTTTAGATCAAATCAAAGCCGGCGCCGACTTTGGTGAACTAGCCCAAAAATATGGTGAAGATGCCACCGGGCCAGAAGGCGGCGACCTCGGCTGGTTTGCGCGCGGTACCATGGTGCCTCAATTCGAAAACACGGTCTTTGCGCTAAAAAAAGGTGAGCTGAGTCCGGACATACTAGAAACAACCTACGGCTTTCACGTAATCCAATCCGACGATAGCCGTATAACTAAAATTAAGGATAAAAAAACCGGTAAAATGGTTAACGAGCAAGAAATCAAAGCTCGCCACATTTTGATCCGCTTCGCCAGCCTGACTCGATTCTTGAACGAAGTGGTCAAAAACGCCGACTTACACCTCTACGCCAACGTCCACAATCCGTTCTTAGAGATAAAAAAAATGTAATTAAACACGATACATGATACACGTAAAACGATACAAATCGTGTATCGTACTATGTATATCGTCTATCGCGGGTATAGTATAGTGGTAATATGCGACCTTCCCAAGGTCGAGCGACGGGTCCGATTCCCGTTACCCGCTCCATTCGGGAAACCGTGAATTTTCGGCCACGATTTTCCACGGATTTTTCCACAACCATAACACTTTCCGCTAAATAGCCCAGTGGAGCCAATCCGGGGCGTTCGCCACGGCGCAATTTTTGGCGTAACCCACGCTTTACATTCTCCGACAGGTTATCTATGTAATATTTGGACTGCCCAAAAGCGAGATTTAACATAAATTTGCCTTGCGGGGTGCCATGCCAAAATTCCATAGCCATCGTTATTTTCTATCCTCTCCATCATTTTATTAAACACTGGCCGGCCTGGAATTTTAGCGGTCTTGCTTTCTATATATACTCATCAACGCTCTTCTTAATACGCATTAGTCAATAGCACATTGTGTTGCTAAAGAATATGATTTTCTTCCTGATTGTCCGACGTTTCTCCAATTAAACACTGACCATTTATAATGGCGCCTGCAGCAATCTCTAAGGTGCCTGCCTTAATGTCCCCATGGATTTGGGCGGTTTCCCCAACTGCTAAACTGCCAACGGTCTCTAGATTGCCTTCCATCTTACCAAAAATTGATATATTATCAGCTTTGATACTGCCGCTGATTTTCGCATTTTGACTAATTTCTAAACTGTTCTTAACTATAATTTCACCGCTGAATTTGCCTTCCATCGTTATTTTTTCTGAACCAAAAATTTTACCTTCCAGACGCGAGGTGGCATCAAATTTTGTTTGCTTAGACTGACTGTATGCGTTATTATTTTTCGCCATGCACTGTAGCCCATTTATAAACATACTATATTTTTTTTAAAAAGGCGTTGAGTTCTTTTAACACCTCCTTGATGATGCGATCTTTATAAACCCAGACCGCGGCTTTAAGCAGAAAAGGAACGTCCATATAGCCGATTATTTGGGACTTGGTGAATTGAATGAAAGCTGTGATGCTATATTGAGAGCTAACAATAGTCAAAATATTAGCCTTCTTATCCCAAGCATACTCTACTTGAAATTGTTTTTTTTGTTTTTGATATTTTTTATTAAGCAACGCTATGTGCTTGCGGATATTCTTCCGTACGGCGTCAAGCGATTTTTTAAGCGGCTGTTCAAAGAGTTTTTCCATAGGGGGGCGCATCTATTTCTACTTACAAAAGCAGCTAAAATAATTATAAGCTGTCTATTGTCTTAAGCAACGGTCGTCGTATTCGCACACCATAATACCACACCACAATAACGGGAATAAAAGCGCTAACGTTCAGTAAGGCTGCCTCGATGGCTGCTAAAATATTGGTGGTGGGAGAAAACCCGCCAAAACTTCGCGCTAAAAGATCAAAAATAATAAAGAAGATCAGCACAATAAATGTTGATGACAAGAAGGGATGGGCAAAGAAACTCTTAACTGCTTGTGTGGCACGTTCTCGCCGCACCAACCCGGTAAACTCCGCAATCAATCCTCCCCAGTTATCGGCCGTGGAATAGGCAATGGCGTACACGGATCCAATAAGTCCATAAGGGTTTAAGCCCAAAAAAATTGTGAGAAACTGCGACACAGGACCGACCACCATACCTAGCAGTGTCCCAATAAAAAATACCTCAGCCCGGGAACGTCGGCCGCGCATCCTAGCATGGAGGATGACCAACATTCCACCCAGACTATCACCGGAGCCGACAATAAAACGCACGATCCCCTCAACTGCCGGTACGCCCGTAAGCCCAACATGATCGGCCATCCATCCGATGAAAAGTCCTACTAATATACCGCCAACAATTCCTAATGAATAATCTTCATAATCTGCTAAACATTTTTCTGCCCGACACTGTTTATAGATTTCAAGAGCATGATGATAACGTTTTGACCAACGAGTAAGTTTACGGCGCGCTTCCGCCGACAACGTATCAAAACCGGTCCCTGAAAACCCCTGTTCTTCCGAAAAATAAATCGGACCATTGGCTAGCGCCCTCACAACGTGAGATTGACATCGCCTTAGACCCATTTTCACAATTTCTTCCCGCGAGGGAGTAAAAAGACGCTGAATCCGGCGCCGCAGTGGGACTGACTCCAGATGGTCAGAGGCAGAAAAGGCAAATCGTAAATCTTTGGGACTACTCATAGATGACAAATTTTATTTTTTTCGCTTTGAGTAAAAATTTTAAGAAAGGAGAGCATATATTTGAGGATTAAATTATTTTAAGCTTGGCTTGGAGCTGGCAAAGCTTTGGGCTCACTGGCGTCCACCGCGGCGTAAAGCGGCGTGAGCGATTTAACAGTAGCTATGACATTAAACAAATTATTCATTATCAAGGACATGCCCAGTCCCCAAAGTCCGGTCAAGGCGCCGGCAATGCAAATGGAATTAGGAACAGCAATCAACTTAAAGGATGACCAAACACCTTTATTGAAATTATGCGCATTCTCAAACAGCAGATGAACTTTAGAGAAATTACCATCAAGAAAGATAATATGCGCCGTGTCAATAGCAATATCTGAAGCGCCACGGAGTGAAATGGACACATCGGCTAATGATAAAGCCGGGCCATCATTTACCCCATCGCCCACCATCGCGACCACCTTGCCTTCGGCTTTATACTTTTTAACCCAATCCGCCTTTTCATGCGGCATCACTTCAGCAATATAACCATCTGCCCCCAACTCTTTGGCTGTGGCCGCGACCACTTCCTTATGGTCACCGGAAAGCAAGACTACTTCTTTAACACCCTTGCTTTTTAAGAACTTAACGATCTCCATTGAATCTGCTCTAGGCACGGTTTTTAGCTTGATAATTCCGGCCACTGAATTATTAATACTCACCATCACCGCACCCTGCCCTTCTTTCTTTATTTCTTCAAGTAATTTTTTAACCTTGGTCGAGACCTGGATATTTTCTTCCGCCAGATATTTTAAGCTACCCACTTTGACATTGTCTTGGCCAATAGTTACCTCCACCCCTAAGCCAATCTTGCATTTCTCGCCATTTTTCTGGTTGCTCAAAACGAGGTTGTGCTTGTGGGCTTCTTCAATAATGGCTCGGGCAATCGGATGACTCATATGCTGTTCGGCCGTAGCCGCGTACTCTAAAATTTTATTTTCGCTAAATTCTTTGGTGAGGGAAATAATACCCGCGATTTCGGGCACTTCATGTGTGAGCGTGCCAGTTTTATCAAACAAGAAAACATCTACTTTTAATAATTTGTCCAAGGCCGCGCCATTTTTCACCAAGATGCCCTGTTTAGCCAGACGAATGAGGTGAGTTAAAAGAAGAGTCGGGGCGGCCACGCGAATACCCGTGCCAAAATCGCAGTTGACTACGGCCAGAGCCGCGCTCGGTCCGCCGATGGCCATACCCAAGCCACCTAAGGCCAAGGTTGGCAACACGGCCTTGTCAGCAATCTCTTCACCCTTGGATTGGGCTTTGGACTTATGTTGCGAGGCTTCAGTAATAATCTTCTGAATTTTTCCGGCGATAGTTTCATCGCCGGTTGTCTGGATAGCCACATTAATCTGGCCGCTGATGACCGTAGTACAGGCCAACGCATTCTCACCTTTAATTCTTTCCACCGGCTGTGATTCACCGGTTAAGGCGCTTTGATCTACTAAGGCCTTGCCGTCAATAATTTTACCATCTATGGGGACCACTTCTCCAGTATGCACGACAATCTCGTCATCTTTCTTTAAACCATGCACCGATACCCGCACCTCTTGTCCGCCTTTTTTAAGCCAAGCAAACTTGGGCTGGGTGTTGAAAATATCACTCAACATCTTCTCGGTTGATTTTGAGGTGCTCTCATTTATTTTTTCGGCTAACGACACTACCCATACCATAAACGCAGCAATACCGGGTTGATTGGCGGCCAGGCTTCCGGCAATGACGACCGTATCTAAAATATCAACCTTAATCTTTCTGGCTTTAAGAGCTACATAAGCGTTTTTGAAAATTGGCAAGCCGACGAGGATAGTAGCCGGAATACTGATAAGCGCCAGCTCTGGAAAAGCCAAGGCCAAGGCAAAGACAGCCGATGAACGTTCAAATTGCCCGATTTTTTTACCATCCAATTTCTTTTCTGCTTCCCCAATTACGGTGAGCACTTCGTCCATTAATCTAACCAATGTCTCTTTATTTACTTGTTCTTTCTGAAAGTTTACGACCACACTGCCAGTTAAATTATTGGCTTTGCATTCCTCCACTCCGGGGTTGCTTAATAATACTTTTTCAATTTGCGTACAAATCAGATTGCGCCGCCTGAGTAGTGGGTGCTGGAGTCTAAGCCGCGAAGGCAATTCGTGCACCACCTCCCAATTGGTGATAACATTGCCCACGCGATAAAATTTAATTTTTTTATCACAGGCCTCGCCATAATATGCCCGAGAAACTGCCGAGGCTTGTCCACTAATTTCTTTTTTGACAAAATAATTTTTTAGAATTCTCTGATCAAAGGACTCGTTATGATACACTAAAATGGACTGCGTGCTAGTATTGATTTCGCCCCATAACGGGCTCTCTTGCGAAAAAATGGCTTCCAGCAAAGTAAAACAATCATCCCGCGATTCTCTAAATGCCGGCGATTTAATACGCGTGTAATTTTCAGTAATGGATTTGAGTTTATAGGTAATTTTCTTTTTTAAGGGGGAAACCATAGGAATAATAAGGGAGCGGTGATAATTCTTAACAAGAGACCCAATCCACCTTAAGCAAATTAGGTCTCTAATAAAAATTGGAGTGAGCTCACTCTAATTTTAGGCAGCTACCGCTGCCGCTGCTTTTCGAGCTGGCCGACCGACCTTTTTAGCAGGAGCTTTGTGCCAAACTTTTTTGGCCGCATCTCCCACTGATTCCCTGGCTGATTCGGTCATTGCCACCATTTTGTCCTTTACTCCCACAGCCATGCCTTTCGCTCCCGCTGCTAATTCCGTGGCCTTCACTCCAGCCGTAGACATACCCTTTTTAATTCGTTTTAAGTTCGCCCCTACGGCCACTCCTGCCGCCAGAGCCCCCAACGCGATCAAATGTTCTTTTTCCATATTGATTGTAGTTTAACGCCGCTATGCGCGACTTAAGACAATAATTATTCCGCAGTAAAGGGCAATAACTTTTTAAGTTTAGACCAGTGTTTGGCCACCACGGCGCCTATCAGAAAACTGACAAGCATCGATAATTCTTCATTCATATGTTTTTCAGTGTATTGCCTATAATCTTTAAACCCACCCCGACCTTTAAGTGTGGGAATTATTTATTTTATATTTTTTTAATGAGTTGATTCCAAAAGGTGCTCCGCGGCTTCAGCTCATCCGGGGCGGTTGTTGGCGCCACTTCTTTTTCTGTGTTCTCGGTGGTCGGCGGTGCGAGTGATTCTTTTATTGATTCTGGCGCCGGCTTGGATTCTTTTGGCGGCGCGGGTTTAGGTAATTCTTCTGGCTTGGGCAACCG
>CAZMYO010000037.1:0-1651 GCA_964570525.1 uncultured Gammaproteobacteria bacterium
GGCGTTGGCCACCGATTTAATCGGTTCAGCTTGTCCAACAATGCGCTCGGACAAAATTGCCTCGAGGCCAGCCAGCTTATCGCTATCACTCTGGAGCATTTTAGTAACCGGAATTCCCGTCCAACGAGCCACCACCAGGGCGATATCTTCTTCAGTTACCTCTTCTTTCAAAATGCCGTGCTCCTTTTGGATTACCGTAAGTTTGAGCTCGTCTTCTTTCATGGCGCGCGTGAGGTCGGGAATGCGGCCGTAGCGGATCTCGGCGACTTTTTGCAAATCACCGCGGCGTTCTTCAATATCGGCTTGCTGTTTCAGCCGGTCAATTTCCTTTTTGTATTTATGAATTTTGCTAATAAGCTCCTTCTCGTTTTTCCATCTTACCTCAAGACCGGCGCTTTTTTCTTGGAGATCGGCTAATTCTTTTTCCAGTTTCCCCAAACGGTTTTTGGAATCCTCGTCCGTTTCTTTTTTTAGCGCCCGTTTTTCAATTTCAAGTTTGGTGATAGCACGCTTCATCTTATCCAGCTCTTCCGGCATGGAATTTATTTCCAGACGCAGAGCGGAAGCGGCTTCGTCAATAAGATCAATCGCTTTATCAGGGAGGAAACGGTCGGTGATATAGCGTTCGGAGAGTTTAACCGCGGCGATAACGCTCTGGTCGGTGATGCGCACGCCATGGTGAACTTCGTATTTTTCTTTAATTCCGCGCAGAATAGCAATAGCGTCTTCCGTGGTTGGTTCGTTCACCATTACCGGCTGGAAGCGGCGTTCCAGGGCCGCGTCTTTCTCGATATATTTTTGGTATTCTTTAATCGTGGTGGCGCCAACGGTGTGGAGTTCGCCGCGCGCGAGCATTGGTTTCAGCATATTGGAAGCGTCAATCGCTCCCTCGGATCCGCCCGCGCCGACAATAGTGTGGAGCTCATCGATAAAGAGAATAATTTTGCCGGCGGCATGATTAATTTCTTTAAGCACGGCTTTCAGGCGTTCCTCAAATTCACCGCGGAATTTAGTTCCGGCTACTAAAGCGCCAAGGTCCAAGGCGATGATTTCTTTATTGCGCAATGAATCGGGAATATCGCCATTGACGATTCGCTGGGCCAATCCTTCAACGACGGCTGTTTTTCCGGTGCCGGGTTCCCCGATGAGCACGGGGTTGTTCTTGGTACGCCGAGTTAAAATTTGCATCACGCGTCTAATTTCATCATCGCGGCCGATAACCGGATCAATTTTTTCTTTGCGGGCGAGATCGGTTAAATTTTTTCCGTATTTTTCTAAAGCATTATATTTATTTTCCGGTTCCGGTGAGTCTACCTTTTGGTTTCCACGAATGCTCGCGAGAATGCGCAAAACTTCTTCGTAGGTAACATTGTGCTTGTTCAAAATGTCGGTTATCGGGTTTTTGGTTACAAGGTACGCCAAAAGCAAATGCTCCACGCTTATGTATTCGTCACCCATTTTACTGGCTTCGTTCGCGGCATTCTGAAAGATATGGAGCATCGCCTGGCCGAGCATAATTTGTCCGGTAGAACTGCCAAGAATGGTGTTTTCGCGGGGGAGTGTAGCCACAATTCGCTCTACGCTGCCGCTCAATTCTTTTATATTAACGTTTAGTTTTTGAAAAATTGAAAACACTATGCCTTCTTCATCT
>CAZMYO010000038.1:0-3189 GCA_964570525.1 uncultured Gammaproteobacteria bacterium
GGAGGAAGTTCGGCGGTCTCAATTAATTTCGTCGGCGGCGGGTTCACAAAATTGTAAACCACTGGTTTGGTCTGCTCAACGATGCGCCCGTCTTTGGTGCCCCATATCTCAAAAATCGCCTCGTCCCCCTGAATCTTAGTCTGAATTAAAACGTAATGACCAGTATCATTTTCAAAACGAAAATCCGGCTTGGGATTGTAAATCGTGGCGTCAGTACCAGCGGGCTCGTAGTAGGTCACGCGATACGAATGATTCTGGCGTTCTAAAATCGGCATACCGGAAGCCAGCGCCATACGAAAGGTGGTGGTACCAATCTGACAGAGTCCTCCGCCAAATTCAGGAATGGTGCGATCGCCCTTAATCACTAATTCTTCCAAAAATCCATGCGCTCCGTCTACCGGCCCGAGTGCTTTCAGTAAAGAAAATTCTGCTCCTGGGGCGATTAATAACCCATGCAGACGACTGGCGCCCACCTGAATATTATGCCGCCGATTCTTGGGACTACCGGCGAATTGCGATTTACCAACACCAATCAATTCGCGAATACCCAGAGTATTAGCATTAGCCGTGGTCACAATCGGCGCACTATCATGCATCAAAATAGGGAGATTACGCTCATGTTTTTTAAGCAAAGCCTCGCGCCAAGTTAAGAGCGTTAATCCCACATCTATTTCTTTGCCAGCTTGACTCGGCGCAAACTCCACCACCCGGCCATCTTTTATTTCAAACCGCGCCTCCCGCACCGGCACAATCACCACCTCATTCAGCTTGGCTAAATAATTTGACACTGCCTCCTCGTCTAAATCAAGTCCTTGCCGATCCACTCGCACGGTAAAAAAAGTTGTGAGCGGCGTTACCCCCACCAGCCATTTTTGTTCTCCCAAGACCACGTAAACCGGCTCATCTAAAACTAATTTACTAACTTCTTGGCGCCAGGGTTCTAAATCCGCTATTTGCCAGACTGGCTGTTCCGGCTCTAGCGATAAAGTTAGATCAACCGCTCGGCCACGTTGTAAATTCCAAGCTGTCTGCCGCAACAAATGCTCCCAAGGAAAACGCTGGCCAATTTCCGACGGCACTATCGTCACACCACCCCCACCTTGATAGCGCCAAACAAAACGCGCGTTCTTAGACGGGCTGGTAAATTTCCCAAACTCTTTTTGCAACTGTGAAGCCAGCACTTCAGTATTAACCTCCACTGCCAATGGCACCTCTACCGCGATCAGCAATGATCGTGCCTGATGAAGCCAACTAACAATCCAGGTTTCCTCATGCCCCAGCGTCCAAGCACGATTAACACTTTCTTCCGGATCAAAATCAAACAAAGACACGGTATTTTCTAAATTAGAACTAGCGCCTTGCGTAGACCACAACACCACCTGATGATCTTTAAAACTATAGCGTAGCCCGCGCTCTTCCAGTTGTTTAACGCGCTCGGTCACCCTGACTAAAGCCTGTTCACGGGTCATGCGCCCCACCTCTACTCCACCAATCAACAGGCGAGGCATTAAACGATAGGCAAAAATACTTTGCCAGCCCGCACCAACTCCGATCAGAATCGCCAGTAACAAAATAAACCCCCAAACAGGATGGTGCACTTGAAAAAACTTTTTGGCAGCTCGAAGGTCTGGCTTGGGGAGATCCATATGGAGGTAGTATAGCGATAAATCTTCTCAAACTCAACCCTTGAAAAAACCCCCGACTTGCTCTATACTACGAACATTCTGATATGCGGCCTTATCGTCCTTGCCCCGCTTCGCTAGAGCGAAGCGGGAACGGTTAGCCCGTCTCGGCTGGGCGGCCGAGCCGAGGCCCAGACGGAGACGCCACGCTTTTTGTTTCAATATCTATGAAGTTCGTGGTATATTGGTTGATAAGCGAGGATTACCAAAAGACCTATGTGGGATATTCTGAAGACTTCGACAGAAGGGTGGTCGAGCATCAGAGGAGCGCAGTTAAGACCACAAAAAATTTTGGTAAATTTAAATACCGTATCCTAGAAGAAGTTAACAATTTAGCAGAAGCCATTGTGCGAGAGCGCTACTGGAAGTCTCATGCTGGTAGAAAAAAATTAGCAGTTCTGTATAAACAAATAACTTATCCGTCTCGGGTACAGCCCGAGCCGAGACATGCGGCCTTATCGTCTAACGGTTAGGACACCACGCTTTCAATGTGGGAATCCGGGTTCGACTCCCGGTAGGGTCACCAAACTGAATCTAAAAATCCCGCTGAAAAGGCGGGGTCTTTTTTTATCTGCCAAGCCTGCTATAATCCCTCCATGCTCAAACCAATCACTATTCTCGGTATTGAAACTTCCTGCGATGAAACTTCAGCGGCTATTGTTCGTGCTCATGATAACCGCTTGGAAATTCTCTCCAACGTCACGGCCTCGCAAGTCCCTATTCACAGAAAATACGGCGGAGTCGTTCCCGAAGTCGCGGCGCGGAATCACGTGGTGACGATTTTGCCGACGATTGAGGAGGCGCTTAAACTGGCTGGTTTAATAACTCCCAACATTGACGCGATCGCTGTCACCTCTGGTCCCGGGCTGATGGTCGCGCTCCAAGTTGGCGTGGAAACGGCCAAGACTCTTGCTTATGTTTGGAAAAAACCGCTTATTCGGGTAAACCACCTCGTTGGTCATATCTATGCCAACTGGCTAAATCCAACAATGTCATTGCGAGGAGTCCGGCTGAGCCGAGGCGACCTGTCTGCCGCCAGGCAGGCGTGGCAATCCCCGGAGATCGCCACGGTCCGATGCCACGTCGGACCTCGCGATGACAACGTCATATTCCCTGCCCTCGCGCTCATCGTCTCCGGCGGGCACACCGAGCTTGTCCTCATGAAACGCCATTTGCATTTTCAAAAAATCGGCGCGACTTTAGACGACGCGGCCGGCGAAGCCTTTGACAAAATCGGCTCGCTCCTTGGTATTCCCTATCCGGCCGGACCCGTGATTGACGCCTTAAGTAAAAAAGGTAACCCTTCTGCTATTAAATTGCCACGACCCATGCTAACTTCACCGGATTTTAATTTTAGTTTTGCGGGATTAAAAACCGCCGCACTTTATACAATAAAAGGTAACCCTGGTAAAATAAAAACGTCATCCCGACCTCGCCCTTCGCGAAGAGCGGGGCGGGATCCGGTTCCTTTTGTTTTAGATACTTGTAAACAAGAGGTAATGGATCC
>CAZMYO010000039.1:0-9439 GCA_964570525.1 uncultured Gammaproteobacteria bacterium
CGATTACATACTCTTTGGAAAACAATGCAAAAAAAACTTTGAGTGTAAAAATAAAGTGCCTAATCCAAAGGGGTAACTTATATTCAATGGTAAACCTAGCCACGGATACCTCGTGGCCTTCTTTTTTAAACTCATCAAATAAATTTTTGGCGTATTGAGCTGGTCCGCCGATGTCCGGCGGGAAAACCCCGGTAGCAATCAGAATTTTCATAGAACAGATTGAAACAGCTAGTAAGACAGATTTGCGCGGATCACAGATGTAAAAAAA
Source organism: uncultured Gammaproteobacteria bacterium (assembly GCA_964570525.1). Classification (GTDB taxonomy): domain Bacteria; phylum Patescibacteriota; class Patescibacteriia; order Magasanikbacterales; family GWA2-37-8; genus CAZMYO01. The sequence goes on from CAZMYO010000039.1 coordinate 269, forward strand.
TGGCGTCCATCCGCCGCGCAATTGAATCCCAATTATAATGCTCCGCGACGAGTTCACGTCCATTCACCCGCAATCTCTCCGCGAGGGTCGGATCGTTCAAAATGCAGTAAATTTTATCCGCGATATCTTTGGGGTCGCCAACTTTACAAAATAAACCCGTCTCACCATCTTTTAAAAAATCGGGAATGCCGCCCACTCTTGTAGCAACCATTGGCACCCCAGCGGCCATAGCCTCTAAAAATGAGATGCCTAACCCTTCCGAGAGACTGGGCCGACAAAATACATCACTTGCCCACAAGTATTCCGGTAATCTTTCTTGGCTAATATTTCCCAAAAAGTGCACTCGTTCGCTTAAACCAAGCTCGACGGTTACTTGTTTTAATATAGTTTCCAACTCTCCGATACCGGCAATTAACAGGTGGGTGTAGCCAGGCAAAAACATCATCGCTCGAACCAAGCTGTCTACGCCATTTTTCTTTACCAATCGTGAGACAGTAATAACTAATTTTGCCTGTTCAGGAATTTTCAGTTGATCCTTTATTTCGTTTCGAGAATCAATCTTTAATCTTGAATCTTTAATCTTAAATCTTTCAACATCGACCCCGTTCGGCACCACCTCAATCGGACAAGTCGCGCCCATTTCTTTTGCCCAATTTGCCAAATAGGTGCTAAGCACATGAATGTGATTTGATTTCTGAAAAATTTGTTTAAAGTATGGCCAGCACCACCACACGTGTTTATAAACATGCGCTTTGCTGTCGCCTTCTTGCAAGTTGAGGAGAAACGGAATGCTCGGATTTCTTTTTTTATAACGCAGCGCGGCAAAGCCAGAGTAGCTCGCCATTATAGACCAAACCGCATCGAATCCGCCAGCTGGCGGACTAAGCTCGCGTGCTTCTTTCCACCCGCTCCAGATTAATCTAAATTTATCCCAGTGATTCCCCTTCCCAATTCGATGAACTTCGACTTGGCCGACGCGTTCAACGACAGCTAACTCCGGCTTGATTTTAGCCGTAAGCATTACAAATTCATACTCCGACAACCGATCGGTAATTTCTTTTACCGCAATCTCGGCCCCACCAACAAGAGGAAGATAGGCAGTAGAAAAAATTAAAATCCGTTTGTTCATACTTGTAAACGAGTTTTGAAATCAGCGATAGTTTTTTTGAGACCTTCCTCCAGAGATATGGTCGGGCTCCAACCGAGAAGTTTTTTTGCTTTAGAAATGTCCGGACAGCGGCGGCGCGGATCATCGGTCGGCAGAGGTTGATGGATAATCGAGCTGACTGAATCGGTGAGCGCGATAATTTTTTCCGCTATCTCTAACATCGTTTTTTCTCCCGGGTTGCCCAAGTTGATTGGTCCGGTTATTTCTTTCGTCGAGTTCATCATCAAAACAAGTCCTGCCACCAAATCTGATACGTAACAAAAACTTCTCGTCTGCGTGCCGGTACCGTACACGGTCAGCGACTCGCCTTTTAGAGCTTGAACGATAAAATTAGAAATAACGCGGCCGTCATTAAACGCCATGCGCGGACCATAGGTGTTAAAGATGCGCACCACCTTTATCGTCGTATCGTGCATCCGTTTATAATCAAAAAATATGGTTTCGGCGTAACGCTTGCCTTCGTCATAGCAGGCGCGCGGGCCGGTGGTACTGACATTGCCGCGATATTCCTCTGTTTGCGGATGTACTTCCGGGTCGCCATAAACTTCCGAAGTTGACGCCTGCAAAATCCGCGCTCCGTGCTTGCGGGCCAGCCCCAGCATATTCATAACACCAATGGTGCTGGTTTTTACGGTGTGCACCGGATTGTATTGATAATGCACCGGCGAAGCCGGGCAGGCTAAATTGTAAATCTGATCAATCGGCTCATCGATAAATAAGGGGTTGACGATGTCGTGCTCAATAAACCGGAAGCGACGATTATCCAACCGATGCTTGATATTGTCTTTTGAACCGGTAAACAAATTGTCAACGCAAATAACCTCATGACCTTCGTCGAGGAGTCGTTCGCACAGATGCGAGCCGATAAAACCGGCCCCGCCGGTAACTAAAATACGCATGAATTTGCTTAATATTGCTTAAAACGAATAGCTGTAGTATGCTATAAAATGGACAAAAAGTCAATCATTAAACACTGTCATTGCGAGGAGTGAGGCACGAACGACGTGGCAATCCCCCATCTTATAAACTGACCAAATTAAACCTGAAAGTCTGGGGATTGCTTCGTCACTATGCTGGCGCTTCGTTCCTCGCAATGACAAAAGATTATGGCATCTAAGCTAAAACTGCTATTTATAATCACCCAAGGCGAGTGGGGCGGGGCCCAGCGCTATGTCTATGACTTGGCGATCAACTTGGCCGACGAATTTGATGTTACCGTGGCGGTGGGAGAGCCAAATGGCAAACGAGATTTACAGGAAAAATTGCGGTCCGGACTACGGACTACGGACTACGGACCTGCCTCGCCGGCAGGCAGGCTACGGACAATCACGGTATTTCAGCTCAAACATCTGGTTCGCCGCATATCTCCATGGCACGACATGCTGGCTTTTGTTGAGTTGCGAAAACTATATCAAGATTTAAAACCAGATATTGTGCACCTTAATAGCTCTAAAGCGGGTATTATCGGCTCGCTGGCTCAATTACTGCTTTCGACTTTCGACTTTCGACTTTCGACTCGGATCGTCTACACCGTCCACGGCTGGGTGTTTAACGAGCCGATGCCTTTTTGGCGCAAAAAATTATACTTCTATCTGGAAAAATTAACGGCGCCAATGAAAGACGGTATTATAGTTTTGTCGGACGCCGAACGCGATCAAAGTCAGACCGAATTAAAAATTCCTTCAAAAAAAATTACGGTCATCCCGCATGGCGTTTCTGTGCCGACTAAAATGTTATCTAAGCAGGCTGCTCGAGATGAACTTACTCGGCTCTCTCACGCAAAAGTGCCGCTTGATACTGCTTGGATCGGCACCATTGCCAACTATTACCCGACCAAGGGTTTGGATGTGCTCATTAAGGCCGTGGCACAAAAAAAACAGGAGCTCGGCAATATTTCCTGTTTGCTTATTGGCGATGGACCGGAAAGAACAAAGTTGGCCGGACTGATTATCAAATATGGCCTAGAAAAAATTGTCTACTTGGTTGGGATCATAAATGATGCCTGGAAACTTCATCCTGCTTTCGATGTGTTTGTTCTCCCTTCGCGCAAAGAAGGCCTGCCCTACGCTCTCCTCGATGCCATGGCGTACAAGGCGCGAATCGTCGCAACGAACGTCGGAGGTGTTCCATCAATTATTGAAAATAAAAAAACGGGCCTCCTGGTACCGCCAGATGACCCGCCAGCATTAGGCGACGCGATGGCAAGCCTCCTCAAAAACCCCGCACAACTTCACCGCGATCAACCGGCCGCCATTTTCTCTTTGGCAGACGAAATAGCAAAAACTACTTCTTTGTACTCTTCGCTGGTATAGCCATAATCAAAGCTTCTACCTGCTGGCCTTGCCCGTCAAAAACAATATTCCTTTGTTTTGCCAAATCTATCGCCTCTCGCGCTTTGTCACCCTTCCCAAAAACATGGTAAGTATAGGCTAGCCGCCAATAACTTTCAGAAACTTTCGGATCATCAGCAATAGTTTGTTCTATCAAGCGAATAGCTTCATCTTTTTTATTAAGCTGGGCCTTCATAGTGGAGAGCATATACAGAAGCTGTTGCCGCCTGGGACTATAGGTGAGGGCTGTTTCCAGATTTCGCTCGGCATCCAAGAGATACCGCGGATCATTATTCACCACAAACCCCAGCTGACTTAGCTGGCCCAGCATCATATACAGACGAATGTCCGGAGGATGAAGTTTCACATTTTCATCCAGCGCCACGCGCGCGGTATTGAGAAGCTGGTTGTTTTGTTCTCGGCTTAATTTATTATACCTTTCTCCCACTATCTGTATGATCATTCTAGACAAGTCGCTCCGGATATCATCAATATGGGGTGAATTAAATTGGAGAGTTTCACTTACGGTTAATAACCCGAGAATAGGATCGCGAGCGAGATCGTTCATCGCCGAAAGTGTCTTCATATTAGCGCGAGCCGGCTGAAGGTTAAACACAAAAATATTGAACGAAACCACCGCAACTACGGCGCCGATCATAAGTGAGTTCACCGCTTTATCTGGGACTTTTACTCTTTCCGAGGCGCCCGGAGCTACCACTAGATCGCCAGAATCCCCGGGCTTAGCAACGGAGAGCCGGTTAACCAGCGCCAACCAAAACATAAAGTAGAGGTAAGAAGTGGGGTTTTCGAAAACGGTAATATTCTGAATGAGGTGCGCCACCAAGAAAGCCGCTCCGACCACGGCAACATGCTTCTCCACATGTTTGTTCCGATACGCGATAATTATACTCATAATCGCCATGGCAAAAATTCCCAAATACGCCAAGAGACCAACTGCTCCCTGGACTGCCAAAGTGTTGAGGATGATATTATGGGCGTTATCAAACCAGGTTTCGCCATAGCCGAGCTCCAAAGAACGCGGATTATAATGCTGATTAAAGGTATAGAAAAAATTATTCGGCCCCCAGCCAAAAATCGGCCGCGCCTTCCAGCCTTCCACCGCTATATTCCAGGCAATAAAACGGGCATTAACTCCCCCGCCCGAAAATGAGGTGCTTAGTAATCTTCCTACGGTAGGGATTTTTGATACTATCGGATTTTGACGGTAGGCGTAGAGTAATCCGACCAGAAGTACCCCAAGAACCATAATAATTCGCAAGCCGCGGCGGAGTTGAGGATGATCGTTGCTCACCATAGCATAGCCGACTACAACAGCCGCGATCCCGACTAATAAACCAATGACGGAACCGCGCGTACCACTGTACAGCAACCCAAAAAAACTAAGAATTCCAAGAATAAAAGCAGAGAACCGCCAAACTAAAATCTTTTCTTTTAGAACGAGCAGCAGGGCGACGAAAAATAAAAACAAGCCGTAACCGCCAACATAGATGGCGTTGCCTAGCGTACTCGCGATGCGATCGCTTCCTTGATTTAACAGCAAATCCCGATTACCAACTTGCAACATCCCGATAAACATTACGATTGATCCCGCCAACAAAAATATTCTCAACGCCCACTTCCACTCCGTCCAATTTTTGAATATAGCGCTGCAAATAATGTAATAGATGCCGTAATGGAGAATGGTAAATAGACCAAGCATGCGCTCGTGGTTGTCCCAAAAGCTGTGGTAGGCGTCTACCCCAACAAAAGTAGAGATCGCGAAGCTGAACAAAAAAACCAATAGCGCTATGGTAAGAGCGGTGAAACGCGGCCGATATTCTTCCCAGTTGATGAGAAGTAAAATCACGTACCCGCCGAGCATGGCGAGAATTAGCGAGCGTAAAATAAGAATCTTGGGAACAATGAAGGGAAAAATAAAGGAAGAAGGAACTAATACCAAAGGCACGAAAAAAGTAGCGTAGATTAACAACTTTACGATTTGCTCAACGATTTTTTTCATAGACTTTAACTTAAGAAGAAATAGCTCGCGCCTCACTATTTGCCAGAAGCTTGGCGTATATTATTTTGCAATTCCTGAATAATTTCTTTGTAGCCCGTGTTTTGCGGAAAAGCCTGGCTTAACGTCTGATAATCTTTTAGGGCTTCGGCATATTCTCCAACGCGGCGAAGATACGTAGCGCGAGCGGCGATGAGGGGAATTGTGAAGACCATCTTGGTCGTTCCAACGCTGAAGACAGATAAGATCTCTTCTTTAGATTTATGCAATTTATAATAGTAAAGATCAACCAAATTAAGATAGCCGCTTTCATCCGCCGAAGAAATTTCAATGGCTTTTTTATAATAGCGTTCCGCTTTGGCATAATCTTCTAAACTTTCGGCCATGTGTCCGGCGTTTAAATAGAACAGGATATTGCCTTGACCGAATTTTTCAATGCCACGCTCATAGTCCGCCAATGATTTCTCAAAGAAAGGTTGCTTGCCGTCGGCCTTGCGTTCAGCAATGCTTTTCCAGGCCAGCCCGGCATCGAAATATAGAGCTGGTTTATCCGGATTTTTGGCAAACTCCGCTTCCCTTTTTTTAGCCAAATTGAAAAGGTTGACCAACTCCGGGTTGGCTTTAATGCTTCTATAGAGTTTATTGTCTCCCCCCAAGAATCCTTGCCGCCACGCTATGACCAAGACGATAACGGCTGCCAACCCGACTCCGCCGGCGATGAAAAATTTTTTTCTTGACATAGATGCGTTTGTTATAAAAATTCCTTACTCTAATTTATATTGCTTAATAAATTTCGCGGCGTCTGCCTCTAGCGGCGGGTATTGCGCTACCGCCTCTTTTACCGTCTGAAGCGCCTCCGCCTTCTGTCCGTTCAAGGCATAGGCCGTAGCTAATTTAACATACCAGTCAATCTTCTCCGGCTCGGCTTCATGTAACGCTTTATACCATTCAATGACTTTATCATATCTTTTTACCTCTGCATAGAGATCGATAATGTAAAGAGTTTGATTTCGAGTTAGAGAAAAGCCTTTCTTGATTGCGTCTTCAATCTCGGCTAGCCCCCGGGTAGCGTCGCCGCTCGCGACATAGCTCAACCCCAAAAACCAATGGCTGGTCCCAATATCGGGAGCCGCCGCGACGGCTCTTTTCTGAAATTCTATCGCCTGGGGAAACTCTTTTTTCAGCAAATAGAGCCGGCCAAGAAGAAAGAGATACTCTTGTTTGTTGGGAGAAATAGCTTGAGCTGATTTTAGGAACTTATCGGCGTTCGCGTAATAGCGCTCGTTAATCTGTTCACCCAACACCATGTAAATCCGACCAGCCCACACCGGAAACAGTGGATTGTCGGGGTAGCGAGCCGCTTCCGCTTCCAGTACCTGCGCGGTCTCGAGAGCGGCCGGCACGGCGTCAGTGAGATGAGGAATTTGAGCTTTATCAATCTGAAGAAAACGTTCAGCTAAAAAGATGGCGTTCTCCCCCCGAAAGCTCACGGGAACCGCTAATGTTTTTTCGGCCATGTACCCCCACGCGCGCGATGTCTCAGCCATCTGCGCTAGTTGTAAATAATACGATGCTCGGAGCGGCAGATAGTTGAATTCAAACAATGAAAATATCACCAACAGTGAATAAAAAACAAGAAGCGCGGATGCTAATTTTACTTTCCTAGAGGAGGCGCTGGCTGCTGACGACGGAGACTCTGCGGCAGAAACCAAAGCCAAAATCATAAATACTAAAAGCAGAGAATTTGTATTTTCAAAAAAGAACAAGCTTTGCGCGATTGAAGCAGCCAAAGTCCCCGCCAAGACGACGCGCCGGATCGGCGGCAAGGTTGAGTCCTTTTTTGAGAGATAAAACCCTAAGAAAACCCAAATGACAAGGTAGCCTAGACCACCCAAAATTCCAGCGCTGTCAATTATTTCCAAAAACCAGTTGTGCGGCTTGTCCCATTCTGTTTCAGCAAAACTGTGCTTTAAGAATTGAGGGTTATAATACTTATTAAAAATAATTTCGTAATTATTGATTCCCCATCCGAAAAACGGTCGCTCTTTAAAGCCCTGCCAAGCTATTTGCCAGGCCAAGAGACGCGTCTCTCCGGTGCCGGTGGTGAATTGAGCTATATTCGTATAATACGCCAAACGAGGAAACCGCGCCGCAAAAGATTCTCTCCTCGCGAGAAAAACTAAACCAGCGACTGATACTACTAACAGAAGAATAATTCCCAATGAGAGTCGTTTAACCTTCTTCTCCGAAGGAAAAAGAGATAACGCGATAAGACCGGTTAAGACGCCGCTAACCAAACCAACCAAAGCTCCGCGAGTTCCGAGCGTGAATAGGGCGAAGAGATCTAAGACTCCCAATCCCAAAAAAAGGTAGCGCCATTTGTTACTTGTCTTAATAGCGGCGGCGAGACTCAATCCAACGGCAATAAGAAGATAGCTGGAGGCAAAAGCGCGATTGCCAAGTATTCCCCCTCCGGAGCTGCTCTGCCACGTCAAAGGTAATCTGTTCTCAAAAAAGACGGTTAGGCTCACCACGGCCGCGGCGACACTCACGATCTTGAACGCCATCCGCCAATCCGTTTCGTCAAAGGCGTTTATCAGCAAAAAATACCAAACGCCAAAATGAAGCCAGGTAAAGAGGCCGCTCACCCGAGCCTGGTTGCCCCAAAAACTATTGATAAAATTAACCCCGGGAATAGCTGTTAGTAACAATACCAACAAAAAACCGAGGATGGCAAAATCTAAACCGTTTAGCCGGCGCAGATTAACCGTTACCCCCCGCCGCCACTTTCCGATCACTTCAATCAAAAATAACAGACTGATTATCTCCACCAGCGCTTGGAAAATAATGGTCTTGCCAAAATGCCAGGAGAAAAAGGTGAAAGGGGTAACCAGAAGCGGGATGAGGAGGGTGAGATAGAGAGTGTATTTGATGATTTTGGAAAGGAAATGGCGCATGGGACAAGAATTACCTATGGTAGAGACGTATTGCAATACGTCTCTACGCCAAAATGTAATGACCTTAGTCTATCAAAAATCCGATATAAAAACAACCCCGCCCCGATGTACATTCGGGGCGGGAGTTGTTCTGATTTTTTGCTATCAGGTCACCCTCATCGGGTGATCACCCATTAGGGTGAAAACCAAGATCATTAGTACGTGAAGGTCTTGTAGACGAGAGGCAGATCAAGACCCATCACTGTCAGATTGGTGCTTACCCCGTCAGTCCAGGTCACATCGGCGTTTCCGAGGCGGATGGACAGACTCTTGTTAGACGCCGCGTCACTGGTATCCAAGGTAGCATAGAATGTCTTGGAAGCTCCCGAGGTGAGATCCACATCGGTGAATGTGCTTTCCGTGATATTCGTATCCTGGAAGTTGTGAGTGGCGTTACCAGCCTGGGTTGTGGCCAACGCAGTCGTATTGAGCGAGTCCTTATAGACCGTCAAAGTACGATTGCTGTTGCTACCAGCGGCTTGCGAGATTGTCGTCGATAGATCGAAGTCAACCTTGTTCACCGTGGCAGTGTACGAACCAGAGTTAGCTAAGTTGGTAATAACGAACTTAGCAACTGTCTGGGACGCGCTGGGTGAAGACGCTCCGCTTGGAGTGTCGGTAGCCCAAGCTGTGGTGAGTTTGGCGCGGTACAGCGTGGTG
>CAZMYO010000040.1:0-5819 GCA_964570525.1 uncultured Gammaproteobacteria bacterium
TTCCCGCTTCGCCAAGCAATTTTTCGGGCAGCGCGTAAAACGGGTGCGGCGGCTTCAAAAAAGCGTCGTGTACCGGAAAACATACCTTGGGTTTAATTTTTTTGGCGTACTCAACGGCCTCGGCTGCTCGCATCCAGGGCGCCACGGCCGGATAAGCCAGCACTTCACAGGGCACAATATTTTCTAGCGAGTCGCCGCCGTAAAAAAATCGGCCGCCTATCCTGTAACCGGTGTTGGGCATCCGCGGATAAGCCGGATGAATCTCCGCGTGAATCTCGCCAAACCCTTCGACTAACACATCGTTGACGGTAATGCTTTGACCATTGCCGAGGGTGTCGAAAAAAATATTTGCTTCCGCGAGCTTCCGCCCAACCGCGGCGCTGGTAAAAATTCGCGCGGATGGATTTTTAGCAAGAATGGTTTTGATGGAACTGGGATCGAGATGATCGAAGTGTTCGTGCGTAATTAAAATCGCGTCAATATTTTCTACGCTGTTTTGCAAGGTGGAATAACTGCCCGGATCAATAAGAATCCGCGCGTTTTTTTCTTCCACAAGCAGGCACGAGTGGCCGAATTTTGTTATTTTCATAACACTGATTACGCTGATTAAATACACAGATTACGCTGATTTTTGGCGGATACACACGAATCTGCGAAATCCGCAAAAATCTGTGTAATCTGTATTATACCACTATACTCACCAACTTTCCCTTCACATAAATAATTTTCTTTGGCTCTTTGCCGCCAAGCCATTTCTGGACTTTGTCGCTCGCCAGCGCTAGTTTCTTCACTTCTTCTTCGTTCGCCTCCGCCGCAACGCTTATTTCATCGCGCACTTTACCATTGATTTGAATAGCGAGAGTCATGGTAGATTCTTTGGCGAGCGCCTGATCAAACTTTGGCCAAACGGAAAATGCGAGTGGGGCGTCGTCGCCAAATTTTTCCCAAAGTTCTTCTGCAATGTGTGGCGCGAAAGGACTGAGGAGTTTTATTAATACTTGATAATCCTCGGATGATACTCGCACTGCAGGATGAGACATCTCACTAACCAAAATCATTAACTGCGCGACAGCTGTATTGAAGCGCATTTTCTCAATATCATCACTAACCTTCTTAATCGTCTGATGCAAAATAGATTTTATGGTGGCCAGGTCATCTACACCATTGTGTGTTAGCCTATAATTCGGTTTTTCATCGTTTATTTTTTCCTGCAACGCCCACACCCTTTCCAAAAATCTCCGGACGCCAGTGAGCCCGTTCGTGTCCCATTGTACCGGCTGATCAAACGGCCCCATGAACATTATGTACATGCGAAAAGCATCGGTGCCGAATTTTTCCACCATCTCGTCGGGGTTCACCACGTTACCGCGGCTTTTACTCATCTTCTCACCGTCCGGCCCGAGAATGAGACCATGCGAGGTGCGTTTTTTGTACGGCTCGCGCGTGGGAACTAAACCAATATCAAACAAAAACTCGTTCCAAAAACGCGAATACAATAGGTGTAAAACAGTGTGCTCCATGCCGCCGTTGTACCAATCTACGCCGCCTTCGCCCGGTTTCGCACCGAGCTTCGTCGAGCCAAGCCAGTATTTTAATTTGTCGGGAGCGGCAAACTGTTTATCATTATGCGGATCGCAGTAGCGTAAAAAATACCAACTACTCCCGGCCCAATTGGGCATGGTGTCGGTCTCGCGCCTGGCCGAGCCGCCGCAACGCGGACACTTTGTCTTCACCCATTTTTCCATGGCCGCGAGCGGTGATTCGCCGGTATCGGTGGGTTCGTATTTTTTTACTTTCGGAAGTTTGAGCGGCAAATCTTTTTCCGAGAGCGGTATCCAGCCGGGATTCAGCTTTTCACCCTCGCTCAATTCTTGATTCTTGATTCTTGATTCTTGATTCTTTGCACAACTCTGACAAAAAACAAGCGGAATCGGCTCGCCCCAATAGCGCTGGCGAGAAAAAACCCAATCGCGGAGTTTGTATGTGGCGGTCCATTTGCCGCCAACTTCTTCGGTAATTTTTTTCTTAGCTTCCTCGGAGTTCATGCGGTCAAATTTTCCCGAGTTGATCAAGATGCCTTCTTCCGTAAAAGCTTGTTCGCCATTTTTGATCCGAGCAAGAATAATGTCAGTTTCAATGTGAGTCATTTTTTCCGGAATAATGTCTTCGTCGGCCAGCCAGACGATATCATACGCATCTTTCTCTTCTTGAGCTATCTCTGCTTTTTCTTCATTCTCCAATTCAAACAAGACACTCCGGGTGTGAGCGATACGATTGACACCTTTGTGCGCGGCAAAAAATTCTGAATGAGTCGGTTCTCCCAGCACTCTTACCAGTTTCAGATTTTTGTAACCGGTTTCCTCTTCTACTTCCCGGCGAGCCGCTTTAACCGAGTCCTCGCCCGCTTCAATACCGCCCATGACAAAAGTGGTCCAGGGTTGTTTTTTCCATTTTAAACAAAGTGTCTTACCGGTCCGGAGATTTTTAACAATAGCTATAACCGCGTTTCGAAAAACAATCTCTTTTCCTGGAACATGCGGATTTTTGTGATCTACTCGCCGTGGAATAACAACATGCTTGATCGGCAAATTATATTTTTTGGCAAACTCCCAATCCCGTTCATCGTGCGCGGGCACACCCATAATGGCGCCGGTGCCAACGTCGCCCATGACGTAATTAGTAATCCACACCGGGGTCTCTTCATTATTTACTGGATTGACAGCAGTAATACCGGCGTCAATTCCGGTTTTCTCCGGCTCTTCTGCGCGCGAAGATTTTTTGCGCGCCAAAGTTTCTGTCACATATTTTTTAACTTTGTCATCCGTCCCGCCTCGTCGGCGGGCAGGCTGCCAACCCAGATCAAGCCATTTCTTAGCAAGCTCCGGTGAGACTGCAATAAAAGTAGCGCCAAATATTGTGTCCGGGCGGGTGGTGAAGACTTCAACGTGGTCTACGGTCGACTGACTACGGACTACAGCACGCGATTTGATGCCGGGCGGCTGTGGTCTGTGGTCTGTAGTCTGTAGTCCAAATCGCACGAGCGCCCCCTCGCTTCTCCCAATCCAATTCTCCTGTTGTGTTCTCGCCTGCGGAATATAATCAACCTCTTTCAAACCCTCAAGAAGTTTATCGGCGTATTTAGTAATGGCGAGCATCCATTGCTCTTTATCGCGTTTCTCCACCGGCGTGCCGCAGCGCTCGCAGCAGCCATTCACCACTTCCTCGTTCGCCAAACCAATTTTATCTTTCGGGCACCAGTTGATTGGCTGATTTTTTTTATAGGCGAGGCCGTGTTTAAAAAATTGTAAAAAAATCCACTGCGTCCATTTATAATATTTTGGATCGGTGGTATCCACGGCGCGCGACCAATCAAAACTGTAGCCAAGGCTTTTCAGCTGGCGCGTAAAAGTGGCGATGTTCTCTTTGGTAACGTCCGCGGGCGGGCGACCGGTTTTGATGGCGTAATTTTCCGTCGGGAGTCCAAAGGCGTCAAAACCAATGGGGTATAAAACATTGAATCCCTCCATCCGCTTTTTGCGGGAGATGACATCCATGGCGGTAAACGGCCGCGGGTGGCCAACATGGAGCCCGGCGCCGGAAGGGTAGGGAAACTCAATAAGCGAATAAAATTTTTGTTTCTTCTGGTCTTCCTTCACCTCAAAAGTTTTATTCTTTTCCCAGTACTTCTGCCACCTCTTTTCAATTTTTTTAGGGTCGTATTTTTGCATAGCAAATCTGTGTCGTATCTTATCCAATTTTAAGTAAATAATCAACAGGCTGTGCTCGCTACTTCTGACACCGGGGGCAATAATGCGTGCCGCGCCCGCCGGCGCGAATTTTTTTGATGGTGGCACCGCAGTATTTGCACGGCTGGCCGTCGCGATCGTAGACACGGAGAAAATCGGTATAGTTGCCTTTGCGGCCGGAGCTATCCAAAAAATTGCGGAACGTGGTGCCGCGGTGTTTAAGCGCTGCAGTCAAAATTTTTGGGATGCAATAAAACAGTTTTTTCTGTTCTTCCCTAGTCACCGAACCGACCCGGCGATTGGGCCGAACACCGGCGCAGAAACAAATTTCGTCCGCGTAGATGTTGCCAAGGCCGGCAATGAGTTCTTGATTGAGGAGAAGCGCTTTGAGATTGGTGTTTTTTCGTTTGGGAAAGAGAGCGGAAAAATATTTTAAAGTAAACTCCTGCGAGTGTGCCCTCACCCTCTGTCCCTCTCCCGCGGGGCGAGGGAGTGAAAGAGGTTCCGGGCCATATTTTTTAAGCGCGCGCTCTACTGCCTCCGGCTCGGCGAGCTTCATATAGCCAAAGCGGCGGAGATCGTTGAAAAATAATTGTCCGCCACCCTCAAAAACAAAAACGATCCGCGTATGTTTGTTGGGCAAATTTTCAATATCACTTTCGGAGAGTTTGTGTCCACCGGCGACAACCTCTATTTTTCCGCCAAAGGCGGATCCGCCTCGGGCGGAATTTACCTTTTCATAAATCAATTGCCCTGTCATTTTGAGGTGAACCAGAAGAAATTCTTTTTTATTTTTAAGATGCCACACCAAAAGCTTCCCGCGCCGATCAATTTTGGTGATGGCGGCGCCCTGGAGCGCCTGAACAAATTTTGTCTTCAAGCCGCCGACGCTCTTGTTGTTGCATACTTCAACATGAACAATTTTTTTGTTCAGTATCTTTTTTTCTAAATCTTGGCGAATTGTTTCTACTTCCGGTAATTCGGGCATAAATCAAATTAACAATTAGCGGGGTCAACCCCGCACCAAAGCATGGTGCTTTTGGTGCGGGGTTGACAAAAACTTAAAAAACATGTAATTTTTATACTAACTTTACCCTGGAGAGGTGCCGCGATGCGAGAAATCATCTTGATCCTCACGCTCGTGAGCGAAACCTATCTTAGACGGAAGTACGACGCCCTCAAAGAAAAAGTAGCGAGAGACTGGCGAAGCTATCAGCCGCGCCGGCGTTTTGCGGTGATCCGCATCTTCAACATTCCCTAGTCCGCTCTTTCTCCGAAGAAGAGTAGGGAATCCCGACTAAGTCTGGATTCCCTACTCCCCATTGCTCAATTTTTCATTTCACTATTAAAGATTGAGCAGTGATTAAAAACCCTGCACCGTTCTGGTGCGGGGTTTTTAAAGTCTAGCGACAAGGCGGACGAAACCTATCCCAAAAAGATAGGTGGTAAACCGCACGTAGAGCCCACGGGCCCGACAAATATAGGTAAACCAATAAACGGGATTGTAGAATAGTTTTGCCGCCCCTCACTAAACTATTGGTAGTATACCAGCTGGTGTGGTGGAGGGCAACACCGTGTGGGGAAGACATAAAAATAGAAGAGCGGGCACCGATGAATTGTGCCCGCTTTGTTGTGAGCCGACCGCGTGCCGCCTTAGCTTTAGCGGTGGCGCAAGGAACCGAGTGACCCCGACACCGTTTGTGACAGTGCCGAGATTCCAAGGATCCTAAAGCTACGCGGACTTGCGGCGGAGAACCCGGCAGCGGCCGCTCCAGTCGTAGTCGAGCCAGTTCCAGCGCGCGACCCAGCGGTCGCCGACCCAGTAGACGTAGTAGACGCTCTCGGGGCTGCCCTGGTGCCGCCGGTCGTCCGTGAACCGGTCGTCCGTGAAGACGAAGACTGCCTTGCCCTGCAGGATGGGGGGGATCTCGTCCTGGTACTTCAGGAGGTGCTCGCGCTCCTCCTTGCCGTTGTGGGCGCCCGCCTCCTTCGCGCGAGCGACCATCACGTCACCCTTGACGGACTTCTCGTCTCCCTGGAGGAAGTTGAGGATGTCGTAGGTGCGGCCGCCGA
>CAZMYO010000041.1:0-22202 GCA_964570525.1 uncultured Gammaproteobacteria bacterium
CGGCGCCGATACTTGATGAGGCGTTGGAAATATAGCCGCCTTGAAGAGTGGCGAGACCGGTGGTTAAGAAAGTGGAAGAAACCGTGGTGGCGCCGGAGACGCTTAGGGTGCCGGCAATGGAAGACGAGGCGCTGACAATTAGGCCGCCAGTAAGAGTGGTGAGACCGGAGGCATTTAAACTCGAGCCGAGCACGGTCGCGCCACCGACCTGGAAGGTACTCGAGGCGTTGAGGGCACCGGCCACCTGGAGACCAGCTCCGACCGAGCTTGAAGCGCTCGCCACAAAGCCGCCGGTCAGGGTGGACAGTCCCACTACTTGGAGAGTGCCGCTCGAGTAGACGCTCCCATTCCCTCCCGTCGTCCCATCAACCCAGAACAAACCTTTGCTAAAGTTGTTGGAAACAGTGCTGGTGGTTTGACCGATAATCAAGGTGTCGGCGGTGAGGACGGTGGTGGAAGACATGCCGGTGTTGTTGACGCTCAACCCGAGGAAACTGCCGGTATGACTGCTCGAAGCGGTGGCCAGGCTGATGTTTAGGCTCGAGGAGGAATAGATATTTCTGAAAGCGAGGCCAAGCGAACCAAGGTCGGTGGCATTGACAGTACCCGGGGTGATGTTGCCGAACGCTTTGACGGTGCCCGAGGTGGAAATATTGCCATTTTGAGCAACATAGAACACGCCACCGCCACCGCTCGTGCCATCAACAGTACCTAGGAAAGTTGACGTGCCAACCCCGAAAATAAAGTAGTTCCCGGCAAAATAAGTGGATGATGTCATGCCACCATTACTGCCAGCGCCAATAATTTGGATAGTGCCAGATGTGCTAACACTTCCGGTTGTATCCACTGCAAATAGCCCTGCTCCATTAGAAGTAGAGGTGGCAATATTGAGACTGTTCGAGCGTAAATTTGCCACCAAAGAACTCATGGTCACGGTGACAGGAGTAACAAAATTTGATGCACCTGCTGCGCCAACCTGATCGCTGTCACAGCCAAACAAACCATTGCCGGCATTGTAAACTACTTTGTTGGCAGTGCCATTACAGGTGGCAAATGTATTCTGCAAGAACGCGCTTGATAGTGAGGTGGTAGCGCTGACATTAAGACTTGAGGAGGCAGAAAAAATACCACTGACCATGAGCGTATTGGTAAAGCTGCTCGAAGCGGCGCTGATGAGACCGGCGAAGTTGGAGAGGCCGGCTACTTGGAAAGTTGACGAAGCATTGAGAGCGCCGGCGACCTGGAGCCCGGCTCCGACTGATGACGAGGCGTTAGAAATGAAGCCGCCGACGAGAGTTGAGAGGTTGCCGGAGTTAACGGTTAAGGCGCCAGCGAAGACTGAAGCGCCCGCCACTTGGAAAGTACTCGAAGCATTAAGCGCCCCCGCTACCTGGAGGCCGGCGCCAACCGAGCTCGAGGCGTTCGAAATGAAGCCGCCAGTAAGAGTGGCGAGGTTGGTGACCGAAAGCGTGGAGCCAAGAACGGTGGCCCCGCTGGTTTGCAAAGTGCCGGAAGCATTGAGAGCTCCGGCGACCTGGAGATCGGCGCCAATAGACGATGAAGCGTTTGAGATAAAACCGCCGGTTAAGACTGAGAGGCCGGTCGCTTGGAAAGTGGAAGACGCGTTCAAAGCCCCGGCCACCTGTAATCCGGCGCCGACCGAGCTTGACGCACTAGAAATGAAGCCGCTCTGCAAGGTGGTGAGACCAAAGACCTTAGCAGTACCAGAAGTACTTACATTACCCGAAGCGTCAATGCTAAACAGTACGTTGCCGGAGTTATTTCTGGATTGGAAAAGGTCGGCAGACTGACCGGAATACCCTTTGATGATAAGAGCGTTACTCACAGAAGTGGTAGCGGAAATGCTTAAACCTACATTGCCATCTGAACGTATGGGCGAGGAGTTGCCGCCAATCACCACAGCGTATGTAGAGGTAGTAAGATAAATCGAGCTTGTAGTATCAGTTATCCACGCGCCAGCCACCGTGCCGCCAGCGTTAGTAGTATTATCGTTTCCACATGAGAAAGCACCGGTATTAGCAGTATACAAAACTTTCTGTGTACCGCCGCTACAATCGTTAAACCCGGTTTGGTAAAGACCACCAGCTATAGTAATAGTTGAAGACACCGATAAGTTACCTGCCACTTGCAAACTTGCTCCGATGGAGGAGGAGGCGTTACTGATGAGGCCACCCGTGAAAGTGGAAAGCGCTGAACCGGCATCAAACCCGCCGGTGCCGGCCCAGGTGAGTGTTCCGCCACTATTAGAAAGTGATACACCGGCGATCTTGATGGAACTGGCAGAAACAAACAAATCTTTCCAGGGGCTGCCAGCCGAACCGAGCGAAGTATTGGCTGTGGAAGGAAGAACGTTGCCAGCGGTAATATTGCCAGTGACAGAGATTGGTCCGGCAAAAGTGGAGGTACCGGCCACCGTCACATTCAAGGTGGAGCTAACTGTTAGAGCGCCAATGGTGGAAGTACTGGTAAACAGTCCCCCGTTGCCGTTAATGGTAAGCCCACCGGTTAAGGTACCGCCGGTTAAGGCAAGATAGTTTGAAGCGGTGATGGTGTCAGGAATCATGGCATCGGTCACGGAGTTGGCGGGCAGGTTGAGACTGGACAGAACATTTAAATTGTTAGTGTTAGCAGTTGTGATCGTAGAGGAAACGATCGTTGAAGTGGTAAAAGTGGAAGTAGCGTTGAAAATATTAAGACCGCTAAAAGTTTGGTTGCTAGAAAGCTTCACTAAAGTAGCGACATCAGAAAGATTAGCGGAGGAAAGTCCGGAAATCGTAGCCCCCGTCACACTCAAAGTAGAGCTAACTGTCAGAGCGCCGATCGTTGAGGTGTTTGAAATAATACCACTATAAGCATTAAGAAGATCTGAGAGAGTGGTGATACCGGTAACATTCAAAGTTGATCCGAGAATCGTTGCTCCACCAGTTTGGAGCGTGCCACTAGCGCTGAGTGCGCCAGCGACTTGGAGACCGGCGCCAATACTGCTTGACGCATTCGAAATAAATCCACCGGCTAAGGTAGCGAGGCCAAATGCTTTCGACGTACCGGAAACACTGACATTGCCGGAGGAATCAATGTAGAAAAGACCAAGATTTCCGCCAGTTCCTAAAGTAAGCGTTGAGGAACCGGTAATAGCTCCGCTCACACTCAAGGTGCCGGCAATAGAAGATGAGGCGTTGACAATAAGTCCTCCAGTCAGACTGGTAAGGCCAGAGACGGAAATGGTCGAGCCGAGAACAGTCGCGCCCGCAACCTGGAAAGTACTCGAAGCATTAAGCGCCCCCGCTACCTGGAGGCCGGCTCCGATGGAAGAGGAAGCGTTAGAAATATAGCCGCCTCGAAGAGTAGCGAGACCGGTGGTTAAGAAAGTGGAAGAAACCGTGGTGGCGCCGGAGACACTTAGGGTGCCGGCAATGGAAGACGAGGCGCTGACAATTAGGCCGCCAGTGAGAGTGGTGAGACCGGAGGCATTTAAACTCGAGCCGAGCACGGTCGCGCCACCGACCTGGAAGGTACTCGAGGCGTTGAGGGCACCGGCCACCTGGAGACCAGCCCCAACTGACGATGAGGCGCTAGAAATAAATCCACCGGTGAGAGTAGCAAGACTGGTAACACCGAGAGTGCCCGAAGCAGTCACATTGCCCGATGAATCGACATAGAATTTTCCAAGATTTCCACCGGTTCCCAAAGTAAGTGTTGAAGAGCCAGTGATAGCTCCGCTCACACTTAGGGTGCCGGCAATGGAGGAAGAAGCACTTACAATAAGTCCGCCACTCAAAGTGGAAAGGCTGGTTACCGTGAGAGTTCCGGCTAGACTAGAAGCCCCGGCCACCTGGAAGGTTGAGGAAGCGTTTAACGCGCCTGCCACTTGAAGCCCCGCCGCAAAAGAACTGGAGACAGAAGAAATTAATCCGCCGTTAATAGATGAGAGGCCATCCACACTCAATGCTCCATAAAGTTGTGTGGCGCCAGTTGCTTGAAAAGTTGAGGACGCAAACAAACCGCCGGAAGAATTAACGTAAAGTAATTTACTCGCCGCGGCATTTTGAATTTGCAAAAGATCAACTGCCTGACTGCTAGTAGCTCGGATTGCCAAAGGAACAGCGGTGGTAGAACTTGCTTCGATAGAAAGAAGTGTTGATCCAGAAAATGGTGTAGTGGTACCAATGGTCGATTGGCCGGTGCCTTGAACCGTACTGGCATTGATAGCAAAACCGGAAGAGACAATCCGTTGCCGCGGGGTCAAAGTCTCAAAAGAAGTAACTCCAGCGCAGGAATCACTTGATGAGTTCGCAACCTCTATGTTTAGGTAAACGGTGCTGGTACTTTGGAAATCGAAATCAAGGGTGTTGCCGCCGGCCGAAGCATCACCAATGCCTACATTAAAAACACCGGTCTTAACCGCTACAGTCATTGTTGATGTCGCGGTGCCTAGCGCGGGCCAAATTCGAGCGCCTGAACCAATCACTGGACTATCAAAAAAGGAAAAACGAAAACAATAATTTGTTCCCGAAGTTCCGCCAAGCAAATTTCCGCTGGAATCGAGCAAACGACCCTGGTGATTTAAGATGCGAGGAACGCCAGCCGCAGCCAAAGTTGAGGCCGGTAATAAAATGAGTACGGAAGCGACAATAATAATAACAAAAGAGCAGTTGGCTGCTTTATTTGCCAATTTTTTAAATATTTTTTCTACTAGCGCCCTCGACGCCATAGAAAATGGATTATTTGATTTTAACTTTTTCTTATCTAAAATTAAATAAGACTTTAACAAGTCTTATTATAGCATATTTTTGTGCTAATACGAAGTAATTGTGGGGGTTATGCACAGCTAACCATACGGCAAATTTTCCGGAGGCGCCGGTTCGGAGTTTTGAGTTTCGCCACCATCCATCCCCATCTTCTTCAAAGGGCTTTCCGTAACCTCAACCGGCAAACTAAAGGGAGGTTCAGATCGCTTATAGCCGGATTTTGAGAGAAGCGGTGTTTTTACAAATGGTAATGGGAAGTGCCAAATTGTGGCGAGTTCTTCAATGTTCAAAATATAGCCATTACTTTTCTTCCACCTGGTTTTCCTTGCCTTAAACACTTTAACAAACGTATTTTTCAATTTTTTAGTCTTTTTTCCAGATTGATCGTAGCGAGCGAGAGTAATCATATACGGAACAAGGGCGTTTCTGCTCTGCACATGAAACTGATTCATGGCGCCAATAAAACCATCGACGCAGCGGCTGGGATTGTACACCTCTTTACGCGCCGCGTATAATACTCTTAATTTTGACTTAAAACCGATTTTGGCTATCTTTTCCTCTATCGCCTCTACCGTACTTTTAACGCCCGGGGTAAGTTCCTTTTTAGCTTCTCTTGCCTCTGCCCCACCCTCTTCTCCTCCACCAGCTTGGAGCGCGGTTACCAGTTCTTTAAGCACAGCGGCCGGAAAACTTACCAGCGCGGATAAAAACGTCGAACCTTTTTTCTTTACTTCATGCCCCATCAACTCTTTAGCCAAGTTTATTCCCTCTTCTTTCCAACTACTGCCCGTGGGCTCAATCATGAGCTGCATCCACAAATTTTCTCCGTGTCCGATACGCGTAAAATTTTCCAAGGTGGCGGCCATCGGGTCGCTAAACACCACATCTATACTAATTTTGTATTCAAAATCGGGATAGGTGCGAATGGGGTAGGCGTCTTTTTCGGCCAATTTAAATTCCACGCCGAATACATCGTATTCGTCGTTGGGGTATTTACTGGGAACATTTTCCACGTAATCTTCCACTTCGGTTATCTCCGCGTCGGTATATTGCGCGTAGATGGACGCCTCCACCAAATCTCTGTATTCCGCTTCGGTGCGAATTAAAAATTGAATGTAGCCTTCGATGCTGACAATTTCAAAACTAAACCATTTCTGCTTTTTCCCTTGCCAAAATTTTTCTACCACGTTTCTGCTGCCGAGTGATCCGCTCAAATTGGCAAAAACTTGTTCTACCGCTTTCGGTGTTTGAATAAACAGAGCGGGGACATCCACCGCTAAAACTACCCACTGCCACTTGGCCATGTACTTTGTTTTCTCGCGATACTCCACCCACAATTCTGCCCCGGCCTTAAATACTACATACGACAAGATAGTCCAAGCGCCCAAGGCAAAGAGAGCTTTGGCCTGCCCTATGGAGGATAAACTAAAAAACCACTGCCAAAAAGACAGATCAATGCTAAAACCGAAAGGTGTGTCCAAAGTAACAGGAGGCATAAACAGCAAAGTAAGCGAAGTAAGCAGAATAAGCAGAGTAGGCAGAGTAGGCACAACTTGTTGCTTAATCTGCTTACAAACTTACTCTGCTTAATCTGCCTATTTCTGTTTATCGGACACTACTAATGTCCGGCATCAATTATTTTGTAGACAATCCCATAAATAATGAGAGCCGCGAAAACTGTCCACCACCAGCCGTAGCCACCGGAAATATATCCGGCATAATAAGCCAGGATGGTGATAATGGTGGCGGTGGCGGCCACCAAATGTCGTACTATGGTATCATTCATAAAAATAAATTAGGATTACTATTAGTATATCACGAAGCTCACTCTCAAACAAACTTCTATAAACCACTTGAAATATCCCTAAAGAAATGGTAGGATTAAAAAAAGGAGCTACCATGAGCTTACGCACCCGAGGCGCACCCGCCTTGGGCGGGAAAGGCTGCTGCATGGCGGGCCAAGGCTGTGTAACCTGCCGAGGCAATATTCCCGAGGAAGAAGTTACCTGGTGTTCCAACGAGTGCTACTACCTCTATTGCCTGTGGCTCCGAAAAGATCGGCTGCTCCACCGCTTAACGATTGATCAGTTTTACCAGAATAGTCGAGCCGCCTGTTTGGTCTGCCGCGTAGATCTCGGAAGGTCCCCGCTGCCAGTTGAGATCAAGGCCTATCATTGTTCGACGGACTGCCAAAACTATTTCCGAAACTGGTTTAAATTTCCACCGCCGAAAGGCCAGGAGGAATTGTACACTTACTTTCTTAGAAACGATCTCGTGAAGCGCCACGGTTAGAACACGCCCAGCTCAAATTTAAAGGAT
The DNA here is from genome assembly GCA_964570525.1 of uncultured Gammaproteobacteria bacterium. Lineage (GTDB taxonomy): Bacteria > Patescibacteriota > Patescibacteriia > Magasanikbacterales > GWA2-37-8 > CAZMYO01. The sequence goes on from CAZMYO010000041.1 coordinate 7,089, forward strand.
CCCGACTAAGTCGGGATCCCTTTTCTTTATTTTAATATAGGGTAAAAATCTATCGGCGCTGCCAGCGTTCCACCAATACTAGCAAGGGGCTGGCAATGAAGATGGATGAATAGGCGCCGCTTGCCATACCGATAAGGAGAGCCAAAACGAAACTATGAATGGTTGACCCACCGAGGAAAAAGAGAGCGGCGAGCGGCAGGAGCACAGTCAACGTCGTGTTGATAGAGCGCATGAGGGTTTCGTTTAAACCAACATTTACCACCTCGGCAAAATGCTCGGCGCTGTGATGCAATAAGTTTTCTCGGATGCGGTCGTAGACGACAATGGTATCGGTAACCGAGTAGCCGAGCACTGTTAAGAGCGCCACCACAAAATAGGTTTCTATTTCAATTCCCCAAAAATGACCGAGTACGGCAAAACAGCCAATCACCAAGAGCACATCGTGCAGAAGCGCCACAATGGCCAAGGCGCCATATTTCCAACTGGCTACCGGGCGAGAAACCTTGCGGAAAGCGTAGGTTACATACAGAATGATACCGAGGTTTACCAAAATTATCGCCCACACCGCCCGTCGGCGCAACTGATCGCTTATCGCCGCGCCAATCGTCTCAAAACGTTCTTCCTTAACTACCCGGCTGTCTTGCTGGTACTTCTCCCGCAACCCTTTGAGCAAATCCTGATGCTGTTCCTCGGTAAGAAAATTAGTTCGAATAATAAACTTGTCATCTCCGCTTTTCTGGATAATGTTGTCTTTCAAACCGATTACGCGCAAGCTCTCAATCAGCTGTTCCGTGGCTGGCCGATTCTTTTCAAAAGAGAGTTCAAGTAGGCTACCGCCGGTAAAATCAATACCGTATTTAAGACCCCACGTAAAGATGGATGCTAAAGCAGCCACCATGGTGATGATGCTGATGGTAAACCAGACTTTGGAATATTTGATAAAGGGGATCCGCATAAAATATCTAATTTCTAATATCCAATATCTAAATAATAAATGACCCGCTTGACTTATTTTGAGCTTGCCGGATCGGCTTGTTTTTTACGATATCCTAAAAATAACTTGTTTCCTTCTTTAAACCAAGGAAAGACCAGACGCATAATGGTGCGGGTAATGGTAATGGCGGTAAACAGGCTTACCAAAACGCCGGTGGCCAGTACCACGGCAAAACCTTGAATGAAGCCGCTGCCGAACCAAATTAAGAATACACAACTGATCAAGGTGGTTACGTGGCTATCACGAATTGAGGGCCAGGCGCGAAGGAATGACTCTTCCAGAGCGGAACGAAGCGATTTGCCGAAACGCAATTCTTCCTTAAGACGCTCAAAGACCAATACGTTAGCGTCAACCGCCATGCCGATAGACAAGATAAATCCGGCAATACCGGCGAGAGTTAAGGTTACACCAATAAACTTGAAAATCGCTAAGTTTAAAACAGTATAAATCGCCAAAGAACACACCGACAATAAACCCGGCAAGCGGTAATAGATAATCATGAAAAGCATCACGAGGAGCAGCCCGGCTAACCCGGCCCGAAAACTTTTCTTAAGAGAATCAACGCCGAGGGTGGCGTCTACTTTCTGCTGGCTTAAAAGCTCAACCGGCACGGGTAAGGCTCCGGAATTTAGGCGCTGCGCCAAGAGCTTGGCGTCGCCAAAGGAGAAGCCGCCGGTAATCACCGCGCTGCCGCTCGTTATTGGTTCGTTTACGCGTGGAACGCTAATCGGAGTTCCGTCCAAGAAAATAGCCACCGGCTTGCCGGTGTTGCGCGTGGTAATTTCCGAAAATAGTTTGGTGCCCGCATCGTCAAACTGCAGGCTCACCTGCACCTGTCCGGTGCGGCTGTCTTCCGCCACCTCGGCGCGCTTCAACTGTTTCCCCGAAAGGCCGGTGGTTTTCCATGGTTCGGTCGGAGGGATGATATCCGCTTTCTGTTTATTGGGTATAAAAATTCTTGCCACCTGATACTCTTGGGTGGTAACTTCCTCGGTCTTATTAATTAAATGATAACCGAATTTGCTTTCTACCGGGCCAATAATAGTGTTAATCTTGGCGTCCCAAACCGCCTGTTCAAACTCCGGTACCATATCCCCCTTCTTGAAAGCGCCGAGGTTTCCACCGCGATCACCCGCCCCGGGTTCGGTGGAATACTTTTTTACGAGATCGGTAAAATTTTGCGGCGTGGCCTCTTTTTTAATTTCTTGAATTTTGGTTAACGCCTGCTCTTTGGTATAAGTCGGGTTATCGCAGCGCTCGGCGCCCTTAAAACAGATAAGGAGATGCGACGCGGACACGCGTTTTTCTCCGGCCCGCTCGGCCAAGCGTTTCACAATATTTAAACCGTTAAAACTTTTAATCGGCTCACGGCTTATTTCGCCATCGCGGCGGTCTTTGGCCCAAGTATAAATTTCGGGGTATAGATCTTGCTTAATAAACCCCAAGTCCCCGCCATTATTTTTGGTCTTATCGTCTTCGGAATATTTAGCCGCGGCTTTTTTAAAGTCTAGTCCGCCGCGCACCGCGACGAGGGCTTCACGAGATTTTTTCTCGGCGTCTTTATTATAAGCATCAAGTTGTTTTTGTTCCGCCGCAGTGAGTTCTCGCGGCGGTTCGTTGTTCTGTTCTTTAAATTCCAAAACCGGAGTCTCGCCAATCATTTTAATAGCCTGATTAACATCGGTAACGCCGGGCAACTCTACGATAATGCGGTAATCGTTTCCGACACGAGTCGTCTGCACTAAGGGCTCGGCCACTCCCAATCCGCCCCGCACCCGGCGTTCAATCACATCGCGTACACCCTCAACAGCGTTCGCCCGGTCGGCGTCCGGTATCTGCGTAGTGTTGGCTTGGTAAATCAGGTGCGCGCCACCCTGTAAATCTAGACCCAAATTAAAACCGGTGTCTGGCACCCGCGGTAAACCCAAATTCATTTTTCCATTGATACCGTCAATTGCTTTGTTAAAATAATGGGGGATGACAACGACGGCGCAAAATATTGCCAAAACGATAATTGCCGCCGTTTTCCAATGAATTTCGGCGCGGGTAATTGTTTTGGAAAATTTTGGTTTAACAGACATACAGATAAAAATTTCAAAATCCTAATTTCCAATTTCCAACCATCAGTTTCCCTCCCCTTTTAGGGGAGGGGTGAGGTATTTGGCCGTTGTGATAACACTCCCTCCTCCGTCTCTGCCTACCGGCAAGCAGGCTCCCCCTAATGTATGGGGAGGGATACCTTTGACATTTTCCGCCATAGGCGGATCAGCCTTTGGCTAAGAAATTTGAGCTTTGATATTGATTTGACATTGGTAATTGGAGATTTGACATTTCGGGGATATTACCTTTTTTGTCTTTTTTTGGCAAGTGGACTGGAGGTGGATAAAATGAGGGTGGTTTTGTTCCTACGCCCAACACGGACAAGACTTGACAAATTGTATGGGTTTGCTAACATGCTGATAGTTATGCCCCCTCTGTGCTGCCCGAGCAGGCCAGTAACTGGCTCGGTCTCCAACGCAGAGTAGTGATGCCCCGTAGCGTTGCCCGCTGAAATCGGGAGGCCACCGAACTGGCGGCTCCGCTCCCGAAGTAGATCGGTCTACGACGCTACGAGTTTTATCCCAGCCCAACTCTTTTCGGAGAAGGGCTTTTTCTTTCTCCTACGCCCCGTGACACCTTTTATATTTCTTCCCGGAGCCACATGACTTGACATCATGTATCAAACCATGCTACATTGATTACAATCCGCGATGAAGGGTCCTATCCCCATGAAGTCGCGGGGTTGTACGCTCTCGGAGGACCGAGGCGTACCCCGCGGGTTGTGCTATCCGACAGGATCAGTCAGTCCCGCGTCCATCCCGCCGCATTCTATTAGTATAGAGTGCGGTATTTCTTTTATCTCCCATGACATTTCTTAAACTTCTTCCCGCTGCCGCCCGCCTCTCTTTCCATCGCATAACCATTCGGCTCTGGGGCACCAGCAAGCTCGGCGGACTCCGCTTAATTTAATGCTGCTTAAATATTCCTGCCATGGCAGTGTTTAAACTTCTTCGGTCGCCCATCGGGATGTTTCGCTCCGCATGGACATGGGTCATTACGCCCGACATCAGCCCCGTCAGCCGTCTTTGCTTTTCCGCCCAAGGCGGATCCGCCTTGGGCGGAATTGTTTCCTTGTTTGTTGCCCGCCGTCTTCTCCGCTCCCTGCAAAATCAAATTCTCGCTTGCCATCACGCTCGGGGCGAGCTCTATCCCGATACTCATCTTGTAAATAGAATACACTACCTCTTTTTGAATCAAACTCAAAAGCTCGTTGAACATCCGGTAGGTTTCTTTTTTGTATTCGACCAAGGGATCGCGCTGGCCGTAGCCGCGGAGCCCGATGCCGGTGCGCAAATAATCTACGGCGACCAAATGTTCTACCCACAAGTTATCAATCGAGCGAAGCAGGAGCTGTTTTTCTATCTCGAGCATCATCTCCGGGTGCGGCGCTTTTTTAACCAGGAATTCATCGTATTTATTTTGAGAAAGTTCGGTCAGATATTCAATAATCTTGGTGCGTTCGGAAACGGAATCCATTTTGTCCGGACCGTGCTTGCCAAAAACAAGCAGGGTTTCTTTTTCCTCGGCACTCAATGGGAATATGGTTTGCATCGTCTCATAAATCTCCTGCATATTCCAAGCGCTCAACTCCTCGGTGTTGGTATGGAAAGAAATTACCTGCTCAATCTCGGCTTCCACCATGTTCAAGATCATCTCGCGTAGAGACGTTGGTTCGGCCAACACCTCCCTACCCTCCTTGCCAGGAGGGATTTGCAATTCCCCTCTAGAAAGAGGGGTAGGGGTGTGTTCGTTTTTTTTCTCTCTCGCAAACCCTTCCAGAATATCCCGGCGCTTGCCATAAATAACTTCGCGGTGGCGATTGATTACGTCATCGTATTCAAGCAAGTGCTTGCGGGTGTCAAAGTGAAAACCTTCCACTTTCTTTTGGGCGGATTCAATAATACGCGTAATCGTGCGCTGCTCGATGGGCATATCGTCGGGCACCCGCAAAGCCTGCATCGCGCGGCGAATTCTGTCGCCGGCAAAAATTCTCATCAAATCATCTTCGGTGGATAAATAAAATTGAGTTTCACCCGAATCGCCCTGGCGCCCGGCGCGGCCGCGCAGCTGGTTATCAATACGCCGCGATTCGTGGCGTTCGGTGCCTAAAACAAACAGACCCCCAGCCTCTCGAGCCTTGATGGCCTCTTCGGCATCTGGCGGATTACCACCCAAAATAATATCCACGCCGCGGCCAGCCATGTTGGTGGCAAGGGTTACCGCGCCAGGCCGGCCGGCCTGCGCGATGATTTCACCTTCGCGCTCGTGGTTCTTGGCGTTTAAAATTTCATGCTTAATCCCCTCTCGCTCCAGGTAGAGGCTAAGCGCTTCGTTTTTCTCAACCGAAATGGTACCGATCAAAACCGGCTGCCCTTTAGCCTGAAATTCTTTTACGGTTTTGGCGATGGCCGTGTACTTGGCCGCCTCGGTTCGATAAATTCTGTCCGGATGATCGCTGCGGCGCGCGCCTTTGTTGGTGGGTATCACCACCACCTCGAGCTTATAAATTTTACCAAACTCCTCCGCTTCGGTTACGGCCGTTCCCGTCATGCCCGAAAGTTTCTGATACATGCGGAAATAATTTTGGAAAGTAACCGTGGCCATAGTCTGGCTTTCGCGCTGAATGGCCACACCCTCTTTAGCCTCAATCGCCTGGTGAAGCCCTTCCGAATAGCGCCGGCCGAGCATTTTCCGGCCGGTAAATTCATCCACAATAATTACCTCATCGTTTTCTACCACATAATCGCGGTCGCGCTTAAACAAAGTCATGGCGCGCAGCGCCTGCTCAACATGATGCACGGTGCTCATTCCCCCCTCGGCATAAATATTCGTGATTCCGAGCCAGCCTTCCATCTTTTTGAGACCACCCTCGGTGAGTGTCGCCGCGCGTAATTTTTCGTCCACGTTATAATCGTCATTTTCCAGGAGTCCTTCCACCAATTTGGCAAAATCATAATACTGGTCGGTGGCTTTTTCGGCCGGAGCCGAAATAATAAGCGGGGTGCGCGCTTCATCAATGAGGATGGAATCTACTTCGTCGACAATGGCATAGTTGAGGCCGCGCTGCGACATTTCTTCCAAACTCTGAACCATATTGTCGCGCAAATAATCAAAACCGAATTCGTTATTCGTGCCATAGACAATATCGGAGCGGTAAGCGTCCTGCCGGCCGCATTTTTCCAAATACTCATACTCCACTTTGTAGGCACCTTTCAAGTCGCGCTCAATGTCCGCCGGGCTCCCTTCCTCGAGCGCCACCGGAGCGAGAGATTTCGAGTTATAGCGGTACGAAACCAATAAATTTTGAGTCACGCCCACCGTTAAACCTAAAAAATCATAAATCTGCCCCATCCATACAGCGTCGCGCTTGGCCAGATAATCGTTAACCGTAACAACATGGACGCCCAAGCCCCCAAGCGCGTTAAGGTAAGCCGGGAGGGTCGCGACCAGAGTTTTACCTTCACCGGTGCGCATTTCCGCGATAGTTCCGCGATGGAGAGCGATGCCGCCGATCAACTGCACATCAAAATGGCGCATGCCGGTAACACGCCGCGAGGCTTCGCGTACCACGGCAAAGGCTTCAGGAAGTATTCCGTCAAGCGTTTCTCCTTGCCCCAGACGGTTCTTAAATTCAGAAGTTTTTGCTTTCAGTTCAGCGTCGCTTAACTTTAAAAGCGCCGGTTCGAAAGCGTTAATTTTTTCTACCAGCGGTTGCATCTCGGCCAAGACTTTGGCGTTCGGATCACCAAAAATTCTAGTTAAAAAAGACATAATTAATTAAAATAAGGCCTGAATAAGGCCCTATCATTCTAGCAAAAAAGCAGAAAAAATACAAGGGTTTTCCCAGAAAAGCTTGATGTTTCAGCCGCTGGCAGCCCACCACTTGCCTGCTATTCACCGGTAGGTGGAGGTGGCGGCAGGGGCACGACGGAACCGGGCCAAAACGATTCCTTTAATTCACGGGCTTTAAAGGCCTTGTCGTCAAAGTATTTTTCAGATTCTTTTTTAGGTTCGATTTTAGTTTCTCTTTTGCGAGAAGCACTAAACTTTTCCAGGGCGGTGATATGCGATTTTACCGCAGCCGTTGCCTGCTTAAGGACGGCAGGAATCCTTCTGTTGCCTATTTGGTAAAATTTCTTGATTTCCTCGGGTATTAGTTTCTCGCGCGTAAACACTTTGGCGTTGTCTATCGCTTCCTTTTGTTTAGTGGTAAACGGCGTTGGCAGATAGGGAGCTTTAAAAGCGTAAGCTAACACAGCTGGCATTTTTGCCGTTTTACGTTGTACTAACTCCTCCACCTTCCGTGCGAACTTTTTCCAGGGCGACATCAAAACTGGTATTTTCTCGGCTTCTTCATTAAGTTCGGTCGCTTCTTCCAATATTGCTAAGTCGTCAATAAGTCTTAGAATCTCTTGCCAAACCTTGGTGAACGCTCTAGGCATTAGTTCAGGCATTTCTATTTTTTCCTCTTCAAAGTCGCCTTCGTCATCTTCAAAGTCGCCTTCGTCTATAATTAGCTCTATGTCTTTAGGAGGAATAAAAGGTGGTTTTTCGGACATAAAATAAATTTGCTTTACTAAGCTCCCTTAAGTTTAGCCTTTCTTGTTCAAAAAGTCTATCTCTATGGTGAAGATAACCCTGCACCGCTCTGGTGCAGGGTTGTTGGCGAACTGCTTTACTTTTCCTCGGGCAAGCCGGATTCCTCGGAAGAGCCAAACCGCTCCTCCAGACGGCGCATGATCGCCGGGCCGAACCGTTGCGAAAAGGTAGTGGTGAGAAAAGCGGCGAAAAAATCCACACTCGACCGGCCAAGCGCGGGGCCGACACTCGGCATTATAAAAAATACCGAGAGAATTGTAAATGGCAGCATCGCCAGCGGCGGCAAAATGAATTTCTTCCATTCAAAGGTTTGCCGGCGCCAATGCTTGAGTAAATCGTTGAGCGCCCACCAGCCGATTCCCACCAGCGTACCAAAAAAACAGTACCAGCTGAAATAGGGTTTTTTCACCAGCTCGAAAAAAGAATCGAGCGGCGCTTCCGCCTCGGCGGCCAGGCCCATTGGCCCCAAACAGAGGATAATGAGTAGAACACAAGCGAGGCAGACGACAGCCAGACGTTTGAACGTGGCCATTATTCACTCCTTTGCGGCAACTAGAGCCGCACAACTATTTAAACATACCCGCTAACTTTGTCAACCCTGCACCGCTCTGGTGCGGGGTCAACCTTGGCGCGCCAATAGCATTGGAAACAAAACCAAAAAACCAATTATCGAGCCGACCGCGGAAACACTAAACATGGTTTTGGCGGAAAAAATATCCCAGAGATAACCCGACCCGTAACCGCCAGCGATAATTGCTAAGCCGACCACAGTATGAAAAACAGCGTAAGCGCTGCCTCGCGCTTCCGTGGGTACCAGATCGGCAATAAGAGCGCGCCCGGAACCTTCGGTAAGAGCGTAAAATAAACCATAGCCGCCAAATAGCGCCAAGGCAAATGGTATGGATGATTCGTAGGCAAACCCGAACTCTACCAGAGCCAAGACAAGCCAGCCGGTGGCAATGAAAGGTAATTTTCCAAACCGGTCGCTAAGTATCCCAACAGGGTAGGACAGGAGGGCGTAGGCTAAAGTGAACCCGGCAAACAAAACAGGGATCCAGGCCGAAGAAATGCCGATATCGTGGGCACGCACCAAAAAAAGCGAGTCGTTTATTTTGCTCAACATGGCAATGGTGGTGCCGGCGGTAAATACCCAGAATTGCCAAGGGAAGGGCTGCCGATAGTGGGAACGTGTTTTTTCTACTGCCGGCGGCTCCCGAACGCCGAAGAAAAGCAGCCCCAAAGCGATTGCTCCGGGGATGGCGGCCAACCAGAAAATTACGCGGTAGGTATGAAGCGAAGGAGTGAGCCAAAACAACAAGGCCGCGGCTGTGAGCGGCCCCAACACCGATCCGGCCGTGTCAATTACCCGGTGAAAACCAAATACCCGGCCGCTGCCAGCCGGCTTTGCCGAATCAGCGATGAGGGCATCACGCGGCGCGTCTTTGGTGCCTTTACCAACCCCGTCGGCAATACGCAGCGCGGCTACTGTTCCAAACGACGCGGTAAGCGCCAAGAGCGGGCGCGCTATTGAGGAAAGAGCGTACCCGATAAATACAAAAAATTTTCTCTTTTTAAAACGATCGGACAAAATTCCCGAAACAAATCTAAAGATGCTGGTTGCCCCTTGTAACATTCCGTCAATCGCTCCGATTCCCGCGTGGCCGACGCCAAGCAACGCCAAAAATGTCGGAATCACCGGCGTAATCAGATCCTGTCCAAAACCCGAAGCCAAGGCGACGAACGCGATAATAATTACGTTGCGAGGAATTTTTGGTCGGTTAATTTTCATCTCACTAATTAACGGGCATTTTTTAAGTCGGTGAACGCCTGGTCAAGATAATCTGTGACCTTTTCCTTACCTTTGGTTTTGGCCACAAATTTTTTCCAGCTGGCCCGAGCGTTGTTTAAAATTTTCTGGCGCGCGGCATACGAAGTTGCCCCGTTAAACGTCTGCTTATTAGTTTCCATAGCCACCACCAAATCCCCCACCACATCGCGGCTGACTCCTTTTTCAATGAGGTCCTCGGCTCGCTCCGATAGATCGTACAGGCGGAACTTAATCATGGCAAAAACTTTGTCGCGCACGGCCGCCTGGCAAACTGCCCGATCAGCGCCCTGCTTCTTCAGGCATTCCTTGAGCTGGGCGGCAATCGTGCCTTTCAACTCCAGTTTCTCGGCCGCGCATCGGCTGCGTTCCAGGCCAACCGGGTTTTTCCAGCACGGCTGGAGAGCGCGATATCGAGCGACGCAAGTTTCTTTTTTCCCGCTGGTGAGCGGTCGGCATTCTTCGGGAAGATACTGCTGTGCCAACTCCTCCTCTAATTCCGCTTTGCTAAGGCCGAGCCGACAGCGTATCCGATTCGCGAGCAAAATCTGATTACACCATAATTTTCGAGGAACAGGCGTTGCTACCACCGCGGGCGCTGGGGCAGGTGTTGAGGCGGGAACCTCCGGTTTGATTGTTGAAGCTGAACTGGTCGCTGGCGCTGGCGCCGGTGTGGGTTCTACGACTGGCGCCGGTTGTGAAAAAAAACTCCCCCCTCCCCCGCCGCCAAAGGCAAAAACAAAACTTGGAACCAGGGCTAAAGCGCCCCAAAGAAAAATGACGGCTATCTTTCTCATATGTTAAAATTTAAACAATGCCCAAAAACCAATCTGCCGAGAGCGCCCCGGGACCGATAAGGACAAGCGTAATCGTTGCTGCCAAAATAAGCAGATCAAACTCCCAGCCGTTTTTATCTGGCGCGGTGAAAGGAGTTTTCCAGACGGTAATCTTAAACCACAAGGCGCCGAGCATTATCAGGCCGAGACCGAGAGCCGCGAGTTGGGTAAGAAAGCCAACCAAAAGCGCCAACCCGCCAAGCGGTTCGGCTAGGGAGAGCAACCGCATCAGAGCAAGCATGCCGCCGGGCATTTGGCCGCCAGCCTGCTTCTTCCACATTCCCCATTTTTTTAGGCCGTGCACCAAAAAGATAGCGCCAACGGCTAAACGCAATGCCAATGGCCCCCAATCGGCATAGTTGTAACTTAACGAGGCTAGAAACTCCATATGCTTTAGATTAGAAATAAAAATTTTCACCTACCTACTATATAGTGTAGAAGAAAAACAACTATTTTACAAGCAAAGCCTGTTGTCAACAACCATATGTGGCGCCGGAATTCCCCATCATTACATCGTTTTGTTGACAAGTCGCTCCGAATCTACTACGATGCCCAAGCACTTCCACAGCGCCTCGCCGAATCCCGACTGAATCGGGAGAAGATGGGCAAAAAGGAGCCGACCGATGAAAACCGTCATAGAAATTGAACGGCGTTGGATCGTACTAACCATTGACCCGGATATCCGACACGCCAAATCCAAGCACATAGTCCAGGGTTATTTGAACACTCCGCCCGGCATCAGCGCCCGCGTTCGCATTACCAACAACAAGCGCGCGGAGTTTACCAAAAAAACCGGGACAGGTCTGGAGCGGCCGGAAGAGACCCAGAAAACAGATCTTGAGAGCGCGCATTTCTGGCTGGATGAGCGGTTTGCCGACATCATCCAAAAACGCCGCTACCTGCGCGATGGCTGGGAGATTGATTTCTACGAAGGCCCGCTCGCCGGCCTCGTGAAGGCGGAATTTGAAATGCCCGAACCGGATTTCCCGATTCAACTGCCGCCATGGATTGAATTAGCGACGGAGGTGACAGATATAATTTCCGACCGACTGCTGGCGTGCGTCGCGCGCGGCTTGCCCGCCAAAAATTCCTTTGAGTTTGGCTTCTCAATGTTAGAGGCGGCGCGACGTCTCAAACAGATGCCGGATGATTTTCCGTGGAAAAGCAAGGTGGATTGCGTTCGCCAAACGATCATCGACTTTCACTTCTAGCCCATTCTAAAGTCGCCCCCTTTTCCGTCCCGATGCGCATCGGGACGGATTTTCTTTTTAAAAAACTTCTCTACAATAGATATATAATTTATCTTTTCTGAAGCAAACTCTCGGCATTTTTATAGGCGAACTTTTCCTGCACTGAAAGATCAAGCCGGCCAATGAAGGCCCGGGATAATTCTTCAAATAAACGGCTTACCTTTTCACCATAATGCCAGGGCGAACCTCCCCGATCGGTGCCCCAGGTGAATCGGTCGGGGTGCTTTTCAATTTTTGTTTTCCAGTCGTTCACCGCCCCAGTTAGCATGGCGGTAAAATTTTGGGTAAGTTTTGATACATACTCTTCTTCGGTTAGAGAAGCGTGAAGGGCATCCCCTGAATAAGGAAGGCGGGAGAGAATCGCGTCTATCGAGTAATAGACATTTGAATACTTATCCATCAAGCCAGTAATAGCGCTCTCTATCTCTTCTCCATGAAAATAAAATTTTACATTGGGATTTTTTCGCACCACGTTTTCAACCGCTTGTTCCTGCCCCCGGTCAGGATGGATCATCACAACAAAATTATTTTTTTCGGCTAAAGCATATAAATCAAGAAACTGCTGCTCGTCAGGGCTTTGAGGGTAATAGCTCTGGCTGGGGTCGCCTCGGCTATAAAACGCCATTTCACCGTAGCCGGTAAGCAGACCCTTGCGGGTAGTTTCGATATCTTCTAATGTTTTTAGGCTGTATGACTTGGGCATTAAGAACAGGCGGATTTTTTCTGAAGAATCAGTTTTTATGGACTCTGCTTCGGCCAACATTTTTTCTAACGATTGTGATTCTGGCGGACTCCAATAAAAACCAATGGCTCCTTTTGCCTTTTCTTTATCAAATGTACATGAAAGCTTCTTTATCTCGGGAAGACCGGGCATATGGATGTGAGCGTCAAAAAGCTGGCCGGTATAATAAGGGGTGCTGCTAAATTGTCTGGGGCGGGGAGTTAAATCGCAAATACTGGGCGCGGGAGCGGGAGCAACAAGAGAAGTGGAGGTGGGAGAGGTTTTGGGCGGTTGCTCCACATCCTTATTCACCGGCGCTGCCTTCATACTCACTTTCACCTGCTTGCCGATGCGCGATGTCACTTTTCCTTTGTAGAAACCCACCCGATAGTAGTAGATGTGTTTGGCTTTTACTTTGCTATCAGTGAAAGTCTGTGTGTCCTTGCCTACCCGGCCAATCACGGTACCGACGAGGCCAGATTTTTCCGAACGGGAGATAACGAAACCGTCAAACGAAATACCATTCTTGGCTTCATCCCAACTCAAAATGATGGTGTTATCCGCCTGACGAGCGGTGAGCCCGGTTACGGCCGGGAGCGCGGCGGCGGCCACGGTGAGTGGTATAATAATAATGAAAACTACCGCCGCCACTGCGGCGGTGATAATGAACGACCAATGTTTGAGTTTCATAAAAATTACATTAAGCTCTTGTGATGACTATTATTATAGCATGCTATTTGTTTTAATCACTCAATCTTTACTATCTTATACTCCACTTTTTTATTAGCCAGTTTGAGGGTGACCGTGTCCCCGGCCCGGTGACCCAGCAAGGCCGAGCCGAGCGGAGACTGGTGAGAAATTATATTTTTTTGCGGGTTGGTTTCCTCGGAGCCGAGAATAAGGTATGTTTTTTGTTTTGAATTTTCTTTTGAAATGGTTACCGTGTGGCCGAGCTGAACGGTGTCGGACTGCTGTTTGGGAGGAATTATAACCGCCTGATTCAACTGCGCCTCTAATTTGAGAATTGAGTAATTAATGCCACGGAGCCGGCCCTTGGCCAGTTGATACTCGGCGTTTTCCGAAAAATCCCCCAGCTCCGCCAACCGGCTTACCTCCTCCGCCGCCGGCGGCCGGGATTTTTTTAATCGTTCCAATTTATTTTTGAGTTCATTAAATTTATCCCGGGTAATCAAAGGATCGGGTTTTTGCTCACTATATTTACCGGGTTTACGATATGGAATCTGCATAAGCAGCAAATAACTGTTACCGGCTAATTATAACCCAAACGCAGCTTGGAGTTTACCCCATCGAAGCGGACAGTGCAGGCACTGTGGGATGCACTTGGAGCTTATTTGGCTAAGTTATAAGACTGCTTGTTTAATACAAATGAATTATTACCATACTATTCTGGCCGGTTGGTGTATCCAGAGTTCAACCGCCCAAAGCTTTGGTCGCCTTGAGCGACCGCCACCGTGGACTGTTTCGTTTACTATCCGATGTTGAGTATACCATAAAATAGAAGAGCGCGCATCCGAGGATGCGCGCTTTGTTGCGGCGAGGCGAAGGGACCTAGTGACCCGCGACACCGTTTGTGACAGTGCCGAGAGCCCAAGAATCCGAGGGCTACTCGCTGAGACCGAAGAACCAGGCGCGCCCGCTATACCCGCCGACGGTGTCGTGGAGGCGGAAGTCCCGGAAGCCGGCGGAGTTGCCGCAGAGGTGGGACACGCAACGGCCCTCGACCGGGTCCGCCCAGACGGCGTCGAGGTTGACGAGCCAGTTGAGCTCGCGCTGGAGCTTGGGGTGTTGCTCCCCGACGGCGGCCTCGTGCTCGAACCCGATCGGCTTGAGGTTGAGGCGCGGGCGGACGTGCTTGACCTTGTCGATCGTCGCCGAGCGGCCGAGGCAGAACGCCACGACCTTGGCCTGGTACGGCTCCGTCGCGTCCTTCTTGACGGTCAGGAACTGGCCGAAGTTGGCCGTGGTGAGGTTCGGGTTCTTGTAGTCGTACTTTCCGGCCTCGACCCACTGCTCGACAGTGCGCTTCGGGTAGATCGTGACCTCGAGCACGCGCTGCTTGATCTGCGCGATGGGGCACGTGCCGTCGCGGAGCCCCGCGAGGAACTGCTGGAGCGCCTCGGGGTCATCCGCCCACTCCTGGGCGATCTCGACGGACAAGTCCGCGGGCATATTCTGCACCAGCTTGCCGCCGAGGCCGAGCAACTGCGAACGCGATGCGATCTTCTCGTTGGACATGACGTCCTCCTTGGCTACCTTTTGGTACGGTTTTAAACCGACCGCAGGCTGACCATAGGGTTGTTGGTTGGCGGGGGAACCATTTCCCCAGTCTTCCTTTCAGCTTACTTTTTCTCAAATAAACTCAAAGGAAAACTGGGTGATTTATAAAAAGAACTATACTAGAATAACAACAAAGTATGGCATAAAAAACCGTTCTTGTCAAGGTTAAAATCAAAATAATGGTTTAGATTAGCCATTATTTAACTTTAGCAGGCGCGGTAGGAATCGCCCGCCCAAGGCGGATTGGAGACCACCAAATACTGTGCAGGCGCGGTAGGAATCGAACCCACGCAGCTGGTTTTGGAGACCAGCGTACTACCATTATACGACGCGCCCGTGATTTTTACATGCCGCTTACATCCGGGTTTACTACCACTTCCTTATCTTTATCTTTCGTAAACACCACCGCCAACATAAAAGCCAGTAAAGCCAAGAAGTGGAGCGACGGGGTTCCAAGACCAATGAGGGTGAGGAGAGCGGCGATAATAGTG
>CAZMYO010000042.1:0-3987 GCA_964570525.1 uncultured Gammaproteobacteria bacterium
GTCAAAAACATCAAAATAGGCCAGCGTTGCTAAAATATTGTCTCGTATGTCTCCATACATACCCCATAGCAAAAACCAAAACCCGCCTTTCGGCAAATCAGGAAAAAGCTCTTGGCGAGAGATATTGCTTCGAGAAGACTACAGATTCACCCTAATAATCCAGGCGATCGAGACAAAAAATCCGATCACAAAAGCGATCATCAAAAAAACCCACCACAAGCGCAAACGCAGGCGATCAACCACGATATATCCTTTTTCTAGTTTCACCGAAGCAATTTTGAAAAGAGTCTCGATAGCAGGACTTGAGGACGCTATTTGTTCACGTGGTTTTTCATGCAAAACTCCGGGCACCAGAAGCTTAACCACATCCGAACGACTAGCGATACCAACTAGCTTACCGAGTTCCACTACCGGCACCGGATTGATATGATTCTCGGCCAATATTTTTGCCAACTCTTCTACTGGCATATCAGGGTGCACCGTGAATGGCTCTTTTTTCATAACTTCACCGGCCGTTATTTTGGTCAGCTTCTGAAATTCAGCCGGCATTTCTTGACTTCCTTTAAACTCAAACTTCTGCATCAATTCCAAAAACGTCGGCAGATAAATATTCTGCCCACCGATAATCAAATCTCGCTCGCTGACTACGCCCTTAAGATTATGGTCCGCGTCAACAATAGGCAAACCATTAAAATTATGATCAAAAAGAATCTTTGCGATCTCGGTAATAGGCGTATCTTCTTTTACCGTAATCACTCGATCGCCCGGTGTCATAATGTCGCGAACTGTTTTTGCCATTACTAAAGAGATACCACAAAAGGACTCAACCTACATGGAAAAAATGTTGATATCTTCGCTAGTACAAAGCAAATATCTAACCATATAATATAGGTACCATGGAACAGTACAAAAAGAATCTTTTTGCTTTAGTTGTCGTGCCTCTGTTTTTGGGTGTTCTCTATTATGGTGATGTCTCATTTCTCGGAGCGAGTGCTGGAGTGAACGACGATGTAAATACTACAATAGCCAATCTCGAGAAAGTCCGCGCGGCTATTGGATATGACAACGGCTCTACCCGCGTAGCTGGTCTTCTTGACGATATGATCGCAGTCAGTGACAACGATCTCGATAGGGTCAGCGCTGTCGCCAAAGTCAGCAAAGCAGAAGAACGCGTTAGTATCGCACTTGAGAATCTTCGAAGTAATAGATTCACCGATGCCTATGCTAGCATCCTCAACGCCCGATCTCGGATTCGTACGGCTATCGTATTATTGGATCAGGCAGAGCATCGTACAGACTATGCCAATTTCATAACTAGACTCAACAATATCCTAGGTGGCACCACCGATATACCCGGACTCACGACAGTATTGAGCTCTCTTACTCCATTATTAGCATCAGGCAATACCGGCGGAACAGTAACTGGCACTGGAACCAGTAGTGGCGGCGGAACAGTGACAGGTACAGGTACTACTAACACCAGACCTACCGGGACACCGACACAACCTGGTAGAGTCACGGGTAATATTGGCGGCGGGACAACAGTTCCTCCTAGAACAAATATTCTTGTAAATGGCAGATTACCCGCATCCCAAGCTGAATGCGATGATGCTAGTCGTGCTGTTTGTGAAAACATAAAAAATGGACGCACCGATGAAAAACGAGCACAAGCCCGATACTGCTTTAATGTCGGTGGTGATGCAGGTACAAAAATAAACGAAGAATATAAAGATGCAAAATGCAATCTCCTTACCGGTCCCGGAGGTGGCTCATCTCCTCTGCGTGACTGTATGTCAGCAGGCGTGACAAATTGTCGCAATAACACAAAAGACAGCCAAGGTAATACCTGTACGACTGGTCCCGCCGGAAGATCTTGTCCTATTGGAGCAGACGGTGGTCTGCCTCAAGCGGTATCTGATTGTGAAGACGCAGCCCGTAACGCATGTTATGGTACGGTAGTCTCGGGTGGTAAGGATACTTGTATCGCCATCGAAAATAGAGGTAACGAAAATGCTGTATCATATCAATCGGGAAAAGGTGTATGCCCAGCTGGAAAGCAAATAGATGCCAACGTCTTTGGCCTCAGCAACAAAAGTATTCTCATTAGAGCTTGTGGCGGTCGACGTGATGGTAGTTTTCAGTATCAACCATCGGCGTGTGCCACCGATAGTTCCCTAGAGCGTGGCCTTGGCGTTATAGCTGGTCAAGCAACCGATGCTGATGGCAAATCAACCAACTGCGCATCGCTCTGCACAAAGATTCCCTAATATATCTCTAAAACCTCCCCGATATACATCGGGGAGGTTTTTATTTGACCAAAACACAAATCTCATGCTAGAATATCTTATTATGAAACCCGAGATTCACCCACAATACTATCAAGCACAGGTTAAATGCGCCTGCGGTAATAAATGGCAAACCGGCGCAACCGTGCCTGAATTTACGCTTGAAATTTGTTCAAACTGCCATCCATTCTACACCGGCAAACAAAAGACTCTCGACACTCGTGGCCGTATCACCAAATTCAAAGAACGCGCCGCCAAAGCTGAAGCAAAAGCACCAAAAAAGACTCGTGCCAAGAAAACTGACACACCAGCCGCATAATGTCCTCCCGCGAAGAATTACAACAAGAACTCAAAGAGATTGAGCACAAACTCGCCGATCCCGAGTTCGTTTTAGATTACAAACGCGTCACTGAAGTATCAAAACGCTACGCCGAGATACAAAAGATACTAGAAGCACCCGAAGGCAGTAATACCGAAAGCTACAGTGAAGTCATTATAGAAATCCGAGCCGGCACCGGTGGCGACGAGGCCTCCCTCTTTGCTCAAACACTCTACGAAATGTACCGTGGCTACGCGACACAAAACAACTGGCAGGTCCACGTCATCGACTACAATCAAACGACACTCGGTGGCTACAAAAACATGGTCTTTGAAATCAGCGGCAAAGCAGTCCTAGCAAAAATGTCCTACGAAGCTGGCGTTCATCGCGTACAGCGTATTCCCGAAACCGAGAAAAAAGGCCGTGTCCATACTTCGACTATCACTGTGGCCGTATTGCCAAAAGCAAAAGTCACTGATATCGAAATCAAACCAGACGATTTGGAAATTTCTTTTTATCGTGCTGGGGGGCCGGGCGGACAAAACGTCAACAAAGTCTCCACTGCCGTTCGTCTAGTTCACAAACCATCCGGTGTTGTCGTCAGCGCTCAAGAAGAACGCTCGCAAGCACAGAACAAAGAACGGGCCATGGAAATCTTGCGCTCCAAATTACTCGTCGCTCAACGCGAAGCCGAAGCAAATTCTGTCACCGGACAACGCCGTGAACAAATCGGCTCCGGTGAACGTTCCGAGAAAATACGCACATACAATTACCCGCAGGACCGCATCACCGATCACCGTATTGGTAAAAGCTGGGGCAACATTAGCCGAATTCTCGCCGGCGATATGAGTCCCATCATTAGCGCTCTCCAAGAAAACACCACGATAAAACCAGAACGATGAACCTTCCCGAAGATATCCGACATCTCTTCATCCCCCGACCCGGCTGGGGTGGTCAACTCAAACTCTGGTATCGCACCAACCACCCCACATTTTGGTCGCTCATTATCGCCACGGCTCTCATCCTATTTGCAATAGTCGGAATTTAAGAATAAATATCGAGCTTTTTCCCAGCCGGTCCTCGGCTGCAAGCACTGTTTCGATGGCTTTGATGGATCTACCAAGAAAAAAAGTAACCCGGTGCGACCTTTTTTCTTGTATCCATCAGCACCCAATCCTTAACAGGTCCTTTTGCCTGCGGGGCTGGGAAAAAGCTCGATATTTATTCTTATAGCAATACGCAACCAAAAAGCCCTCCGAGCGGAGGGCTTTTTTATAAATATTATTCTTTTTCTGCAACCTCTTCGTCTTTAGATTCTTCTGCCTTATCACTACCCTCGCCCTCTTCACCTTCAGGTTTGGCACCGATAACCTCAACATCTTC
>CAZMYO010000043.1:0-14251 GCA_964570525.1 uncultured Gammaproteobacteria bacterium
ATTTCGCCGGGGTTGATTGCTTCTGGATTGACTCAAGAATTGGTCAAAGCCGGCGCCGAGCGAACCGGAAAACAAAAATATGAGGAAGCTTTAGAGCAACTATCTGGTAAAGGCAATACCGTGTCACCAGAAAAAGCAGCCGCCTTGGCGGTCTTTCTGGCTTCCGAAGAGTCCAATGGTCTGACGGGTAAAAATATCAGCGCGGTGTGGGACAACTGGCAAGAGATTCCAAAACATATTAAAGAAATTCGAGATTCTGACGTTTATAATTGGCGGCGTATCAAACCTAAAGATCGTGGCTATGATTGGTAAAATATCTTTAGCTCTCATTGGGGCAGGCGGTATGGGTAAACGATGGGCACGTGCCCTCAAACAAGCGCGCGGCGTAACTATCCGCGCTATTGTTGACGTTGATAGCGCGCGCGCCACAGCCCTCGCCAGCAATTTTAAAAATTGTGAATCGCTCCGCGATTGGCAAAGCCTCCTCACACGCCCGGATATTGACGCGGTCGTGGTGGTGACACCACATCATTTTTTAGCGCCCATTTCTCAAAATTTTCTCCGCCATGGCAAGCATGTGCTTTCCGAGAAGCCGGGAGGAATAAGCAGTGCTGAACTCAAACAGGCGGTAGCGCTGGCCAAAAGCACGGCGTGCGGTATATGGTTGGCTTTAATCATCGTTTCCATCCGTCTTTTCTTTTAGCGCGCAAGTTTATCGAGCAAGGGAAAATCGGGGAATTGATGTTCATTCGCGCTCGCTACGGATTTGGGGGGCGGGAAGGATATCAAAAAGAATGGCGGCTGCACAAAAAATTTTCCGGCGGGGGAGAGCTCATCGATCAGGGAGTTCACATGATTGACATGGTTCGATCGTTTTTTGGCGACGTTACCTCCGTGGTCGGTTTTGCCGAAAGTTTATATTGGGGAGCCGGAGTTGACGATAATGCCATGCTCGTCTTGCGCAACAAGAAAAAACAACTGGCTTCCATTCACGTCAGTTGGTCCAACTGGAAACCTATTCACAACTTTGAAATATATGGTACCAAAGGATATCTAAGTATCGAGGGATTGGGAAAAAAGTATGGCGGTACGGAAAAAGTAATTTTGGGAAAACGGAATAAGAAAAATCCCGATCGTCCTATTGAGCGCGAATTTATCTGCAATCCCGACGCCGATAATTCTTTGGTAAAGGAAATTCAAGAATTTATTCTGGCGATTAAGGAAAAACGAGATTCTACTCCGAGTGCGCTCGACGGCTACGAGGCGTTGAAAATAGTGGAAAAAATTTATCGAGGTTAGTAATTCTCTATGAACTACCAAAAGATTTTAGTGGCCGGCGGCGCCGGATTTATTGGTTCGCACGTGGTGGACGATTTGCTCGCCGCCGGATTTAGCGTGCGGGTAATGGACAACCTTGGTCCGCCAACCCACGACGGCAATGTTCCCGAATGGCTAAATAAAAAGGCCGAATTTATGAAAGGAGATGTGCGTAATAAAGATGACTGGCGCCGGGCGCTTGAGGGCGTTGACGCGGTAATCCACCTCGCGGCCTACATGGATTTTCATTTAGACTTTAGCACTTACATTCGTACCAATCTGGAGAGTATCGCTTTGCTTTTTGAACTCATTGTCTCCGACAAGCTTCCGATTAAAAAAATCGTGATGGCTTCTTCGCAGTCGGTGTATGGCGAGGGGCAATACGCTTGCCCTACGCACGGAGCCAACTACTACTCGCCGCGCTCGGAGAAGCAACTCGGTCGCCACGAATGGGAACAGGTGTGTCCGGTGTGCCAGGGCGCTGTCGCGCCAGTGGCGGAAAAAGAAACCGACCAACTCTTACCGCTCATCCCCTATGGCATCTCCAAGCTCTCCGCCGAGCAGCTACTTTTTGCCTTGGGAAAATTATATAATATTCCCGGCGTAGCTCTGCGCTTTAGCATCGCGCTCGGACCCCGTCAATCGTTTCGGCACTACTACTCTGGCGCCCTGCGTGCATTCGCTGTAAATGTGTTAAGCAACGAACCAATTCAAATGAACGAGGACGGCGGACAGATACGAGATTTTGTTCATGTAAAAGATGTTGCCCGGGCGCATCTCACGGTACTCACCGATCCACGAGCGGATTTTGAGAGTTTTAATGTGGGGAGCGGGGTTGGCACGCGCGTGCTTGAGCTGGGGAAACTCGTGGCCGCGGAAGCCGGTGTACCATTCAATCCCTTGCTGAACAATCGCTATCGCGTGGGCGGGTCTCGTCACTCCCTAATGGACATAAGCAAACTCAAAATACTGGGCTGGGCGCCGCAGCACTCCCTAAACGACGCCGTCCATGATTATATGCAATGGGTGAAACAATTTGGAGATTTGCGCCAGTACTTGAAGAAAACTGAAGACCAAATGCGCGCGCAGGGGATCCAAAAACAGCTTTAAAAAATATCTTAAAAAAGAAGCCCCGCCAGGCTTCTTTTTTGCTTGACAAAAGTTGATTTGTTTGCTAAGGTAGCCCATTCCCTAATGTGGGGAAAAAGTTCTTTCAAATTGAAAGGGGACACAACCATGACCAGCAAACTGCTCTGGCCGGTGATCGCCGGTCTCTGTTTCGGCATCTGGCCGCTCATCATGAAATCGAGTGGTTTCAATGCCACCATGGCGTCGTTCGTTCTGACGGTGGTGTCGCTCCTGGTTTATCTCCCGCTGTTGAAGACGAACTTCGATGCTACGGCGTTCCTCAAGATCGGGATGCTCCTCGCCGTAGCGTCGGGCCTTCTGAACGGCATCGGCACCGTCGCCTTCCAGAAGATGGTGGGCGCGAAGGGGATGGAAATCACCCAGGGCGTGCTCATCGTCATCATGATTCAAGTTGTTATCACCGCGGCCGGTGGTCGGCTGTTCTACGGTGATCTTTTCACGGCGAAGAAGATTCTCGGCATTCTGGCCGCGGTCATCGCCGCCTACCTGCTCACGAGCAAGTGAGCAAACCGAGGGCCTGGCGAGCCCTCTTCCACTGGCATTCCGAAATGGTTTCGGGATGGCTTGGATTCATCACGATAACGATCGTGGTGAAAAACAACGAACGCGGGAGGAAATCGTGAGAAAAAAAATCCAGATCCACATCGGCGGACCGCAACGAACCGGCAAGACCACTCTCGCGCGCCATCTGGAGCACATGCTCCGCCAGCGTAGCTATCAACCCGTCATCCTCGACGTGGACCAGACGAAGACCGCAATCTTCGGCGAGAACGCTCCCGTCGGATCTGACGAAAACGCGGCGCGGCAGAAGTGCTCCTACAACGCCCTGTTCGGAGTGCGGATTCCCGATGTGCTGTCGGCCGGAGGCGTCCCCATCATGACCGCCACGCACGCTCAAGACCCCATCCACGGCCGGGCGCGAGCGGTGGCCGACCAGCACGGAGCGATCCTCCGTTTCATCTTGCTCGAGCCGGTGCCCATCGAGGAAGTCGCTCGTCGCGCTCGCGAGGACAAGGAGTCGCAGTCGGACATGCGCGATCTCGAGACCAACCCGGCCGCCCGTGACACCTACCTGCAGACGCTCGCGCGTTTCGAGCGCATCTACCGCAGCGGTACCTTCACGGCGCCGCATCTGTGGCTCCCGCAAGGGACCCCAGAGGAGGATATGGCGGTGCGCGCTCTGTACTACGTCCTCAACGTCTAGTAACCCGAAGCTGGCTCTCTCGTTCACCACCACGGTGATACGAGGGAGCCAGCTCATCCATTCTAATGAGGACTGGTCATCCTCACTCCATCAGTGTTCCGAAATAATTCGGGATAGCGATGGAGGAAGTTCGTTTTACAACCACACAACCAACCATTCGACCTGTGCTCATGGTTGCCTTGAGCAGAGTCGAAAGGCAAGGAGGAAGCCATGAAAGGATTGTCCTGGGAAATGCAGGCTCTTTATGAGATTGTTCAAAGAGCCAGCGCTCTTGTCCAAGAAATTCTGAATCGCGGTGTTGTTGCCACGGTGAAGGATG
The DNA here is from genome assembly GCA_964570525.1 of uncultured Gammaproteobacteria bacterium. Lineage (GTDB taxonomy): Bacteria > Patescibacteriota > Patescibacteriia > Magasanikbacterales > GWA2-37-8 > CAZMYO01. The sequence continues at coordinate 3,990 of CAZMYO010000043.1, forward strand.
CGGTGCCGGGTGGCAGCCACCACTCGGTCGTTACCGAGGCTGACAATCGGAGCCAGGAGTTCTTGCTCACCGAGCTCCGGTGGAAGTTTCCGGGCGTTCTCTTCCTCGCGGAAGAAGAGTGCGAAGGGCCGGACATTATCCAAAACAGCAACCTGGGCAGAATCAAGAAGCCGGGGGATGTCTTCATCATTGACGCCCTCGACGGCACCGCCGGCGCCTATCGTCGTCGCTGGGATTGGAGCGTTTGTGTCAATCTCATGGAGGATGGCTTCCACCGAGGTGGCGCCATCTTCGCCCCCGATGTTCGCGGCGGTTTTTCCATCGTCGGCGAAAAAGGCATCGGAGCCTTCGTGAGAGATGGCGATGAGATCATCGGGTCGGTTACGGTGAGCGAGCGTCCGCGCGATAAGTCCACGGTGCTCTATGGAGTGGACATTCTTAGAAGGCCGCAGTTCATGAAGTTTTCTAATGTTATCGCCAACGCGGTGCAGACGGCTGTGGTAGCCGGCTCGTGCGCCCTCGGAGTGGCGACCGTTGCCGCCGGCCGGGCCGAGGCAATTGTCCAGTCGCACCAGTGGCCCTGGGACTGGGCATCGGCCACGATCATCGAGGCGGCTGGTGGCAAGGTGCAGTATTACCACTATCGGAACGGGCACCCCATCCCGCTCTCGGAGCCGGATCTCGCGAGTTACAATCGCGAAAACCGCACCGACCAGGGCGGCCTCGGCTTCATCGCCGGCGCGCCAGAGCTCGTCGATTGGTTGTTCAGTCAGCTCCAGGAAAACTGGGGCAGGTAACAGCCGGTTTCCAACTCTTCCTGGCCCATTGCTAAAAACAATGGGCCCAATTATTTATTCTCTATACTCTTTAGAGAGTGGATGCATGGGCACTTGAGCCATTTTCTAAGCTATGTTATACTCTATTTAGATTATAATTTTGGCTCAATTTAGAGTTTTTCTGCTGTATGCCGGTGGACCTTAAGACCCACATTACCCAAACCAACGATTGGCCGCGCCCGGGAATTGTAACCTACGATATCGGGCCGCTTCTTCAGGATAAGGCCTTGTTTCACGAGGTTATAGAACAGCTCGCCGAACCATACAGCGGTAAAAAGATTGACGCCGTCGTGTGCCCAGAAGCTCGGGGGTTTGTTTTGGGGTCAGCCTTAGCCTACAAGCTAAATGCCGGAGTAGTTTTAATCAGAAAAAAAGGCAAGTTGCCGCCGCCGACAATTGTTCAGGAATATAGTTACGAATATGCCTCTAATGTAATTGAGATTCAATCCAATTCTTTAGCCAGCGGGCAGAGCATAATTTTGGTAGATGACATTCTCGCGACCGGCGGCACCATGGCGGCCGCGGTCAAACTCGTGAATCGGCTGGGGGTGGATATACTTGGTATTTCATTTGTTATTTCTATGGATTTTATGGCTGGGAGCGACCGGCTAAGAGGGCAGAATATCCACTCTTTAATTCATTACACTTAATATGAACGAACAGTCAGGTTCTTACGCCTCTTCTTTTTTATCCGACATTCAAGAAATAAGCACCGTCATCAAAGTTTTACATAGCCAAAAACTTGACCAAGCCATTGATCTTTTGTTCCAGGCTTGGAAAGAAGGCCGCTGGGTCTATATTATGGGCAACGGTGGCTCGGCTTCCACTGCCACGCATATGGCCGGGGATCTCGCTAAGACCATTAACGATACCCCGGGCGCGGCGGGCATTAAAGCTTTGACACCCTGGGACAACACTCCCCATATCAGCGCTATCGTTAATGACCGTCCGAAAGAGGACCATCTCACTGCCTGGCTGGATACTTTTTATGAAAAGGGTGGTATTGGTATCGGCATTAGCGTGCACGGCGGCAACGGCGGTGATGTTGGTGGTCAGTGGTCACAAAATTTATTAAAAGGCTTACAACACATCAAAGATCGCGGCGGTAAAACTATTGGCTTATCCGGCTTTGATGGGGGGCCGATGGCTACCCTGGTTGATATCGGCATTGTCGTTCCGGCGCAATCCACTCCTATTGTAGAGGGCATGCATGTGGTACTTCATCATCTGATTGTTTTTGGATTAAAAGAAAAAATTCATCAGCATAAAAACACCATGTATGGAAGCCAAGAAACGAGCCGTATTTTTTGATCGCGACGGGGTATTAAATGATACTGTTGATCGCGGAGAAGAATTTTTGGCGCGCTTAGATTTGGCGCACTTAGAAAAGACGCGTTTCACCGCACCCCATTTTTATCATGAATTTAAACCCAAAGAGCGGATTGCCGAAGCTCTTGATGCTGTCAAAGAAGCCGGGTTTCTGAATATTCTTGTTACGAATCAGCCTGACGTAAGGTATGGTCTCATGCCAGTTGAGGAGTATGAAAAAATTATGGCGGTAGTTAAAACCTGGCTGCTTGATGATATTTACGTGTGCTTGCATGGGCGTGAGGATGGTTGTGATTGCAAAAAACCTAAACCAGGAATGCTCATCGCCGCCGCCGCCAAACACCAGATTGATTTACCCTCGTCATTCATTATCGGTGATACCAAGAGTGATGTTGGCGCGGGAAAAGCGGCGGGGTGTACTACGATTCTGATTGACGACGAGCGCAATCGGGATCTCACACCCGACATTAGGGTAGCTAATTTAGCCGAGGCCATCCAGGCAATCGAAAATTTTTAAAAAATAATTTCTATGAAAATTTTTATTGACACCGCCAATTTAACCGATATTGAAGAAGGATTAAAACGCGGTTTCGCCAAAGGTATCACCACCAACCCGTCGCTTCTCGCCAAAGAGCCCAAATCTTCTTTTGAAGGGCATGTTGGTAAAATTATTGATCTGATTAAAAAATATCAGCCGGGAATTCATTTAAGCGTAGAAGTATTTTCCACTGATCCGGAAGAAATTTTAAAACAAGCGCAACAGTTTGTAAAACAATTTAACTATCCCCAGCTTAGCATTAAAGTGCAAGTCGGCTGGAATGAGCTTGAAACCATTAAAAAATTGAGCGTGGCCGGCATCTCGGTAAACTGCACCGCTTGCATGGATGTGACGCAGGCGCTTATGGCCGCGCACGCCGGCGCGCGCTATGTAAGTTTATTCTGGGGACGAATACGCGGCGGTGGCGAGGAGAAAGAGTTCGCCCAGGAGAGGGAAGACTTCAAAACCCGTAAAGTTCTGGATGACAAGGACTTTGATCCGGCTTTCGCGGTTAAATCCGTTCGGCAATTCATTGACCAGAATAGTCTTAATTCGGAAATTATTGTCGGTAGTGTTAGGTCGGTGATGGATATCCGCGATGCCGGTTTAGCCGGAGCGCATATCGTTACCGTACCCCCAAAATTTTTCCCCGACATGATGAAACACTACAAAACCGATCAGGTGGTGAATCAATTCATGACCGATTTTAAACAGTGGCTTTCTTAAAGCGCTATGCGGCATGCCGATTATTGCGCTCAATTTGTCACTCCGCCGGAAAAAATACTGGACGTAGGTTCGGGGCGAGGCAAATTTTTGCTGGCAATGGCCGAGCGTGGATTTGCGGCCTATGGCGTGGAAACGAATCCTGCTTATATCGCGGAAGCCGAAAAAGACGCTCGAGCGCGTGGGTTAAACGTTACATTTCTTCAAGGAAAAGGTGAAGAGTTGCCGTTGCCTAATGCTTATTTCGATTTTGTAAATTGCGCCGAAGTCACCGAACATGTGGAAAATCCGGAGAAACTGTGCCAAGAGATATTTCGCGTACTGAAGACAAAAGGAAAATGCTATATAAGTTTTCATAACCGTTTCGGCATCTACGATTACCACTATCATCTTTGGGGCATCAATTGGCTGCCGCGCGCTTGGACGGAGCCGATTCTAAAATTATTGCGTAAGCAAAAGCCCGATGGCCAAAATATCGGCCGGCAGAAATTAACCACCATGCATTATTACACTTTCGCTCGTCTGAAGAAGGTGCTTCTTAACACCGGTTTCGACGTGCGTGATATTCGCGAAGATAAAATAAAAAAAATATACGGCGCGGCTGGTCCATTAATCCGCCTCATCTACCGAATGGTCCGTCCCATCTATTTTAACACCTTCCATCTTTTGCTGGAGAAATAGCCTATGATTTTTAATTCACTGGGATTTTTCTTCTTTTTTCCCGTTGTTACTATTGTCTACTTCTTTCTACCACACCGGTTTCGGTGGACCTGGCTGTTATTGGCCAGTTGTTTTTTTTACATGGCGTTTGTGCCAGTGTATATTTTAATTTTATTCGCGACGATCATCGTTGACTATATCGCCGGGCTTTTGATTCAGCGATCGGCCGGTTCCGTTCGAAAAGCGTATTTAATCGCCAGTCTTGTTTCTAACCTTGGGTTTTTAGCATTTTTTAAATATTATGGATTCGCGACAGCCAATCTAGACCTGCTTATCCAGGCTCTGCATTGGAATTACTCTCTGCCGATGCTAAAAATTATTTTGCCAATCGGATTGTCGTTTCATACCTTTCAAGCCATGAGTTACACAATTGAAGTCTATCGCGGTAAGCAGGCGGCCGAGCGACACTTTGGCATTTACGCGCTGTACGTGATGTTCTATCCGCAGCTCGTGGCCGGCCCCATTGAGCGGCCCCAGAATTTACTGCATCAATTTCGAGAGCGACACACTTTTGATTGGCCGCGAGTTTCAGCGGGGCTGCGTCTCATGCTGTGGGGATTTTTTAAAAAAATTGTTATCGCGGACAATAGCGCCGCCATCGTCAATCGAGTTTTTGATTACCCCACCCAGTTTCAGGGTCTGCCGCTTATTGTGGCCACGGTTTTATTTGCTTTTCAGATTTATTGTGATTTTTCCGGCTACTCCGATATCGCTATCGGTTCCGCTCAAGTGATGGGTTTTAAACTAATGAACAATTTTAACCGACCTTATTTTTCAAAATCAATCGGGGAGTTCTGGCGGCGCTGGCACATCTCGCTTTCTTCCTGGTTTCGCGATTATGTCTATATCCCGCTCGGCGGCAACCAGGTAGCAAAATGGCGATGGTCGTTAAATATCCTGATTGTTTTTTTGCTAAGCGGTCTGTGGCATGGCGCCGCTTGGACATATATTGCTTGGGGATTTTTTCTTGGTTGTCTCATCGTTATCTCGATCTGGACAAAACCTCTCCGCGAAAAAATTGTCCACTTTCTTCGTCTCAACACTTTACCACGACTCCACGCGGGCCTGCAGATCGCCGTAACATTCTCTTTAATCTGTGCTGGTTGGATATTTTTTCGAGCAAAAACCATTTCTGACGCAGGCTACATTTTCAGGAATTTTTTTAGTGGATTAGGCAATTCTTTTCTGAAGCCAGGTTCCTTCGCGCGCTTATCCGGTATCCTGGGTGTGAGCACTTTTGGTTTAGCGCATATAGCTGTCGCCATTATTTTTATGGAGTATGTGCATTTTAGAGTGAGACATGGGGCTATCGGCCAGAGCTTGGCGGCACGAGCGCCATGGATCCGCTGGACATTTTATAATGCTCTCATACTCTGGATAGTATTTTTTGGGTACTTTGGCGAGCGCCCCTTTATTTATTTTCAATTTTAGGAGAGCGACGACTCGGCTATGAAACTAAATTATTTGAAAGGAAAAAGTAACTATGCGCTAAAGCAGGCAGTATTGATCTGTTGCGCTTTAGTAATCATGTTGGCCGTAGTTGAGAGGTTGTTGCGCCTTATGAACGGATTGAGAAGAGTGGACGATATACCCTATACTTTGGTTGATGGATTGCGAGTTTTTACCCCAAACGCCGATACTATTGTGACTGGCGGCGCTTTTATTCCAATTCATGTCAAAACAAATGCCGAAGGGTATGCCAGCCCGGATTACCCAGTGGCAGCCGCCTCTGGTACGATTCGTATTGCCTTTTTAGGTAATTCTTTTACACGTGGTTTCGAAGTGGATTATGATAAAAAGTTTACCAGTTTAGCGGAACAATATTTACGCGCTCAAGACCCCGGACACCGTTATGAGGTGATGAACTTTGGTATCGGTGGCTATAGTTTTGTTGATCAATTTTTTGCCTATGAGCGATATGTTAAAAAATATCATCCACAATTAGTCGTTCTGGTCACCTATCCTCTCTTTGATTTTTATACCTCTCGTGTTTTTCTGACCGAAGAGCCGTATATTACCAAGACACCCACCGACCAGTTATCGGGAGACCGGTTGCTTAGTTTGGAGCCGGCTTATCGCGATACGCTGTCCGCCACCACGACTACTGCTAATAGTCGTCAGTTAGAATTGACGCGTTTTGTGAGGCGTCTCTTGGCCGGTGTTACTGAACGTTTGCATCAACTTTCCCTCAACCAGGCGGGTGTTCTTCAACAGCCCATAACTATTTTATATAATCAATGGCTCCGATTGGGCTTACTCGATGCATCCGTCGTTAAAGCTGTCACTGTGGTTGATGATGAACGCGCCTTTTTTAATCCGGCCGATAACGACCGGCTTAAACTAATGCGGTTCACTGCTGAATTGACAATGAAACTTGGAGAAACGGTGAAACGCAACGGTGGAAAATTCAGCGTAATTATTATCCCGAACTATTGGCAGGTGGATAATAAATACGCCAAACAACTGGCCGAAACCTTTCCAGCCACCTATGATGCTTCTTTGCCAAACAAGATTTTTCAGCAGGTTATTGGAACAAAATTTCCCATTTTGGACATCAGTGATCGCTGCTCGAAGGCTATCAACGATGAACATATCCAAATATTTATCCGCGATACCGGCCATTTCACTGCCGCCGGCCATCAAATTGTGGCGCGGAGCATAGCGGATTTTATTGGGTTAAAGCATGTTTTATATCCTTGACAAGGCGCCACAGGTGGTTTATAATGTGAGTAATTATTTGTTTCGTAACATTTTCAATATGCATATAACGAGAAGCATAAAACCTGAGTTTACCGACGAGCGCGGCGCCATTGCAAAAATTTTAGATGATGGAAAAACTACCTTCAAAAGTATTTTGATTATTACCTCCAAAGCGGGCACGGTACGCGCCAATCACTACCACAAAACCGACGCGCATTACTGCTACATGCTCTCGGGTAAAATGGAATATTTTGAGAAACCAGTAGGAGCAGATGACTCGGAGATCAAGTCAGCAACTTTACAAACTGGTGATATGGTTTATTCGCCGCCAATGGTGATTCACGCCTTTCGTTTTTTAGAAGACACCACTTGGGTGGTACTGGCTCTCAATTCTCGCCACCAGGCCGCCTATGAGGCCGATACGGTTCGCACGAAGCTTGTTTAAGAAGTATGATGGTAATGAAGAGAACGTCCTGCCGCGTCTGTGTTGGACAGAATCTACACGGCGTAATATCACTTGGTTCAACACCCCCAGCCAACGCCTTTGTACGCCAGGATCAATTAAATGTCCAGGAAGAGTCTTTTCCACTAGAACTACAGTTGTGCCGCGACTGTGGTTTTGTGCAACTCGCGGATATTGTTTCGCCTGAATTGTTATTTCGCAATTACGTTTACGTTTCTTCTACTTCACCGGTCTTTGTCGCTCACTTCGAAGCATTTTCCGAAACAATGATTAATTCTCTGTCATTGCCCGCTAACGCTTTAGTGGTTGATATTGGCAGTAACGATGGTATATTACTTCGCCCTTTTAAAAATCGTGGTCGGCGCGTTTTAGGCATTGATCCGGCAGTTAAAATCGCGGAGGCGGCTACCAACAATGGCATTGAAACGAAGCCGGTTTTTTTTAGTCCGGCGGTAGCCGCCGAAATTGTGAGGGATTACGGCGCGGCCGCGCTCGTCACCGCCACAAGCGTTTTCCCGCACATTGATGATTTAGATGGAATGGTCGAGGGCGTGAAAATGTTGCTGGCTCCGGACGGCGTTTTTGTTATTGAAGCATACTATTTACGCGATCTGATTGAAAAAAATTTATTTGATACGGTATACCATGAGCATCTCTCGTATTTTACGGTCCGTACCCTATGTATCTTGTTTGAGCGTTTGGGCATGGAAGCATTCAATGTAGAGCGCACTGACACTCATGGTGGTTCGCTGCGTGTTTTTGTTCAAAAGCGTGGTGGTTCTCGGTCGCTTCACACCGCTACCATTAACCAGTTTATTGCCGAGGAAGAGCGGTGTGGTCTCTCCCAAGAAGTAACTTTTGAAAATTTTGGCAAAAAAATAAACGAAAATAAACGGCGATTACTAGAGATGCTTAATGAATTAAAATCCGCGGGAAAGAAAATTGTCGGCTATGGGGCGCCGGCTAAGGCGACAACGCTTCTTAGTTACTTTGGTATTGGCAGGGAGTTTATTGACTATATCGTTGACGACAGCAGTTGGAAGCAGGGTTTGTTTATGCCAGGCACTCACTTGCCGGTGGTGGGACCGGAACGTTTGGCCGTCGACCCGCCAGATTATATCTTGCTACTGGCTTGGAATTTTGCCGAGCCCATTATGAAAAAATATGCCGAGTATGAACATTTCATAATCCCGGTGCCACGTCCGCTCCTTATCGAAAATATTGTCGACCAAGATTTATATGCAATCATCCAGTCATTAGATAACGAAGCGCAGATGTTCTCCGGCAAAACGGTGGTAATAACCGGCGGTTCCGGTTTTATCGGCAGCTACCTGGTAGCGACCATTGATTTGCTTAATAGATATTTTTTGTCAGAGCCGTGTCGGGTGCTGTCTATTGATAATCACATTGTTGGCAAAAAAAATAATTTATTGCGCGAAATTTCCAGCTCATCCATCACCTTTTTAGAACACAATGTTTGTAAACCCTTTACCGTAGAGGGCAGTGTGGATTACATCATTAACGCCGCCGGAGTGGCTTCCCCGGTATATTACAAAAAATATCCTATCGAAACAATCGAAGGCACAATTTTTGGGCTCAAAAATACCCTTGAATTGGCGCGAATAAAGCAGGCGAAAAGCGTGTTATATTTTAGCTCAAGCGAAATTTATGGCGATCCGGATCCCAACGCTATCCCGACACCGGAAACATACAAAGGCAATGTTTCTTCTATCGGGCCGCGTTCATGTTATGATGAATCTAAACGTCTTGGTGAAACTTTGGCGATGGCGTATTGCCAGGTCCACCGTACCCCAATAAAAATTGTCCGTCCTTTCAACGTGTATGGTCCCGGTATGAGCGCCAAGGATTATCGGGTTATTCCGACTTTTTTAAGCCAAGGTATGGAAGGTAAGGTGCTGACGGTGCATGATAAGGGCAACCAAACCAGAACATTTTGTTATGTGACTGACGCTATTGTGGGTTTTTTAAAAGTTTTACTCTCTGGAGCTGATGGAGAAGTGTACAATATTGGTAATGATAAGGATGAAATTAATATGAAGGTACTGGCGGATACGGTAGCCGAAGTGGTGTTTGATAATAAAATTTCGGTGAACTTGGTCTCCTATCCAGATAATTATCCGCAGGATGAACCGCGGCGTCGCTGTCCCGATTTGACCAAAGCCAAGACAGCTCTCGGCTATCGCGCTAAGGTTGATTTAAAGGTTGGTTTAAAACGTTCCTATCAATGGTTTAAAGGAAGCGCGGCGTTGTCTTAAGTAGATACTATGTCGGAAAGCACCGATCTATTTACCCTTGTCACTATGGTGCTAGCCGATACTGCTCCGGCCAGCGCAGACGTTATGTATCTATTTGGTCAGACAGCCGATAATTCCGCTTCAGTTTTAGAGCGCGGAGCGCGCGTGGCGATGGATAAAGGAATAAAGTTGGCAGTATGCGGAGGAGAGGGTCATGGTTACGATGGGTTTGATCGATGGGTCGAGGAGCTCATGAGCCGCGGTGTGAAAAAAGAACATATTATTGAAATTCCATTTAAAGGAGAAAGTTTGAATACCTATACCGAGGCGGAGAGTTTTGTGAACTTTGCCGCGCGCGAAAGTTGGCAGAGTGCATACGTGAGCGCGGTGCCTTTTCATCAACTGCGGGCTTATATGTCCGTTGTCAGTGTTATTATGCAGCGTAGAATCCAGCTAGAGGTTTATAACCTGGTAGGGGAGGCGCTCAATTGGAACGAAATTGTTACTCATAGTCAAGGAGTGCAACGCGGCCAGCGCCGGTCTTTAATTGAAGCGGAATTAGAAAAAATTAAAAAATATCAGCTCAAAGGGGATTTAATTAGTACTACAGAAGTTTTAAATTATTTAGGGCGGCGCTCGTTGTTTAGGTAAATTGTATGTCCTTATTACGTTTTGGCCTCATCGGATTTGGACGCTTC
>CAZMYO010000044.1:0-29544 GCA_964570525.1 uncultured Gammaproteobacteria bacterium
GTTGGCGGTTCCATCGGTAGTAACGTCGTTAAAGGCGGCTAGAGCAACGAGTGGGGTAAGCGGGAGAAGCAACGCGACTAAGGCAACCAATATGCGTTGTAATTTTTTAATCATAGAGATTAATTGCTTTCCCTGAATTAAATAATGAAGATTGCTTCAAAATAACTATCAAACTATAGTGATGAGGCCGGACAAGTAATTGTGGAACTCGCTATCCCGTTTGCTGGGTTGAAAAACAGCTCAACACATAGACCATCAGATCGACCAAATATTATTCTGCCGCCTACTTTTGCTGCTGTTGAGGTAACATAAATAGTCGAGGTGGTTAGAGTGTTGTACACCATTGTTGACGAAGCGAATAAAGTGCCGGAAGCGTTCAAATTGGCCTGGCTAAGCATACTACGAGCGGTCAATACCCCGCCAACGGAAGATGAAGCGCTGGAGACAAAGCTAAAGAGGTCCATACCAGAAGCAGTAGTCGTGGCCACACCGTTGAAGAAAGCGGTGCTTGAAACGTTTAAGTTGCCGCTAGCGATTATGGCACCACCATTAACACTTAACCCACCTGCCACACTGGATGAGGCGCTGGAGAGGAAACCGCCCGTCAAGGTGGATAGATTAGTAACGGTAACCGCGGCGAGATTCATGCCGGAAGCAGTAGTCGTGGCCACACCGTTGAAGAAAGCGGTGCTTGAAACGTTTAAGTTGCCGCTAGCGATTATGGCACCGCCATTAACTGCTAATCCACCAGCCACGCTTGAAGAGGCATTCCCGATAAAGCCGCCTACCAAGGTAGCTGTCGGATTAACCGCAAAGGTAGTAACCGTTGTCGTTGCGACACCACTTAGGTAAGCGGTACCGGAAACGTTCAGATTGGTGGTAGCTAAAAAGTTAGTAGAAGTAAACGCGCCAGCCAGGAACATAGTACCGGAAACGTTCAAGTTTCCCTGACTAAGCAGGCTACCCGCGGTCAATAACCCACCGACACTCGATGAAGCATTCGAAACAAAGCCGGAGGTTAAGGTGGCGAGGCCAGTGAGAGTGGTGACGCCACCGATAGCGAGTGTGGCGGCGTTCAACGCGCTTACGGACGATGAAGCGTTACTGATAAAGCCGCCCGTCAAGGTGGATAGATTAGTAACGGAAACCGCGGCGAGGTTCATGCCAGAAGCGGTAGTCGTAGCCACACCGTTGAAGAAGGCGGTACTGGAGACGTTTAAGTTGCCGCTAAAAAGCGCGGCACCAGTAACACTCAACGTGCTAGACAAGGTGGCCGCCCCAGTGAGGGTGGTAGCGCCAGTTACCCCTAATGTACCCCCGACCGATACATTATTGCCGATGGTTGTAGCTGCCAATGCCGCGGCACCCGGCAAGATTCCCCAGATACCTACCATGGCGAGGTATAGTATCTTTTTTACTCTATGCATACGCATATGAAGTTAAAGGTTAGTAAAATTAATAAAGTAAATAATATGCTAATCTACGAATGAAATGCGAATTCACCAACATGCGGATACTAAGTAATTATAGTTATTTGGCGATGACGTGGATAACGTCTAGCACCCTATCGGCCACCGGGTCGTAGAGAATAGCTCTATCGAAATAGACAAGAACCTGATCTCCAACCTTGGCAAATTGATAAAAAACGGGGTTTACCTTTCGCAATTCATCTGGTTTTACCACAGTCTCTACCTGCACATTACCGCTGGGCAAAAAGATATGCTTAAAAACCCTCTCAATTATCGCTGCCACTTCCGGATCGGAAGTTGATATCTGAACCTGCGGGCCGGAGGGTGGATTTTTAGGTTCACTGGATATCGATTTTTCCGAAAGTTTTTCTGGAGAAGTATTTGCCTGCTCTTCCCTTCCGATTTTAGTTTGTTTATTAGTTCTAAAATCAAGCAACAAATAGGCGAAGAGAGCAGCCAGCAATATTACTAAAACTAGAATTGTTGTTGCAAGAGGACGGTTCTCTTCACGCAATAAATTTTTCAAAAATCTGTTGTTCAGCACACCACACTATTTAAGGATTTTTAAATCGGTGTTTACATTATATCACAATTTTTGAACTATTTAAATTTTGTACATAGCTAGCTGTGGATAACTTTTTCAAGGCGTTGCTAAATCCTTGCGCAAAAAAAGGAACTCATGATAATTCTTATAATCCATCGACTGTGGCAATGGCGAAAGATATTTCTTGGCGAGTACATAATTTTTAAAGCGCCGATCTTTGATGATAGCCTCGACTTCGCTGCCATACTCAACACTGTCTTTGTTTACGCTGGTGAAGACGATCGCTCCCGGGTTGTGCGCGTAAAGGTAATTTATTCTTTCGTCTTGATTTGGCTTATTTCTAGCCAAATACCGATCATTTAGATCGCCGAGATCAATTGTTTTTAAACCAGAGAAATAGGGAATAGCTCCGGCATCCAGGTAAACTATTAACCACTCGGAGGCGGGTACGCTGGTTTTAAGAAAATTGCCGATGGCAATATGTTCGGCCGATAGAAGCTCCTGCTCTTCCCGCGCGAACCGAACCTCCTCTTTAAGTTTTGCCAGAAAAAAAGCTATCTGGTAGATTGCAAAAAGCAGGGCTAGAATGGTAACCAGTTTATGCTTAAGAGGAAAGTTTGTTTTATTGGCGGAAAGTGTTTTTGCTCCCCCATCAATAGCGCTGGCCAGGACAATCCATAAAAATGGTAGCAGGGGTAGATAAAAACGATACGCATAATTCATGTTGAGATGAGAGTGGGTGAACTGTGCTAAAAGTAAAACTATAAAAACTAGATAGGCGCCAAACACAAAAAACAATGGGCGCCGATCGGGCAAAAGCTCGCGGTTCTTTAATTTTTTCCATAATAAATCAACATCGGCGCTGACCAAAAGAAACGCCGCCATCGCCGGAGCGGCAAAATACCGTATTAGGAATCGAGCCAGATCAATTATATTAGCCAAGGAAAAACCAACACTGGTTTTGACATAAAAGGTATTAGGCAACAGTTGGCCATAGTAAGACCACCGCCAGTAAAAATACCAAACCAGAGGCAGAGCGTACAATAGAAACGCTCTGGCGATAAACCAAAAAAAATCGTGTTTGTCTCGTAAAAATTTAACAATCGCTATTGCGGTCAATAATAAACCGCTTAAAGCCAAGCCTTCGGGACGGGTAAGGCTTAAAACAAGCATGGTAAGCGAACCGAGCGTGTCGGCGCGCCAACGGGCGCCAGGCTGAACCATAAGCAAGCTAAGATACACTCCCGTTAGCAACAAACCGAGGAACAGCATGGTTTCGAGACCGCTAAAAACATGGGTGAACAGGATAGGCGTGAAGACGTAAAAGGCCGCGCCAACGAGCTGGCCTGTGGTCCCAAGTTTTAGCCGCCGCAGAATAAGTATCAGCATCGCCAAACCCAGCCAGTAACTGGCCATGCCAATAACATGGCTAACATTTATCGGAGAAAACCCCAGCTTAATGAAGCCGGAAAGAAGCACCGGGAGCACTACCCCCGTGTAGCCTTCTACGGGGGGTTGACCGATATTCCAATTCAGTTGTCCATGCCGAGCCAAATTATCGGCATAGCGATAATAAATATAGGCATCGTCCACGGTCCACTTGGGGAAAAAAATAAAAACAATTATCGGACAGATAATTGTAAGAAGAAAAAGAAATTTGCGCATAGGTAGTTTGGAAGGCAAAGTTAATCTAACAATGGGATAATACTAACAAAGAAAGATGTTGCCGTCAAAATTACTTGTGGTATTATCCACAGGTGAATTTTTTTCTAGCGCTCTTGCTTTATTCCTATTGATTATAGTACACTAGCCAGCATTACCTACTAGCGTAGCATACCTATGACTAATCCAGCCACCTTTCAACCCACCACAGACAGCCTGGCTTTATACGACGACTTTTTAGCCCATACCAGCATTGACCGGCTGCAAAAAATCCTCGCCCGCTTTGAACTATTTAAGATGATTACGAATGTCCCGGGCGACATTGTGGAATGCGGGGTGCATAAAGGAAGCGGTCTCTATCTCTTTGCTAAACTCCAGAAGCTGCTCATGCCTAATAATGAACGGCGAATTGTTGGTTTTGATTTTTTTGAAACCAACCGAGAGATGCAATTTAAAAAAACTGAAGACCAAGGGGTGCTCAACGCCCACCTCGGCAAATGGTCTTCTCGCGAGACAATTCTCGGAAATTTGTCATCGGCCGGGATACTTAACTTAGAGCTGGTGGCCGGCAACGTGATTGAAACGACCAAAACATACGCCGAAGCCAATCTTGGTTTCCGTATTGCTCTCCTTTATCTGGACGTTGATAATTATGAAGGCACTCTCGGAATTTTAAAAAATTTGTTCCCTCGAGTGGTTCCCGGAGGCCTGATTGTCTTTGACGAATATGCTATTCGCGGCCATGGCGAATCGGACGCGGTTGATGAGTATTTTAAAGGGCAGAATATTAGCATCAAATCAATTCCGTGGGCTAACACTCCTTCCGGGTTTATGGTGAAGAAAGTTGTATAAATACTTGCCAACGCCGGCCACTCACTCCTACTTCACCTGTTTAAAAAATTCAATATTTTTGAGGTCGTTGGCTAGATCGGCCCCAATTTTTGGCGTCTCAAATACCAGTTGAACTGGCCTGCCAAGGGAAATGAGTTGGGTTCTGATCCAGCCGATATCAAAGTTGGCTTCCCAGAGATTTTTGTGTTCATCGATCGGACTATCTTTATCCCCGCCGGAAATATGAAAATAGGCCGGTTGTAATTCTTGCAAGCAATCGGCGATAAAGGCCTGGTAATCAATTTTTTGATAACAGGCGGCCTTAACTGCTTTCTCAAAATCAAAACAAATTGGTTTTAGGTTTTTAAGCTCTTTTAGGAGAGTTAAGCTGTTGGCGTAAACATTTTCACCATAAATATCCAGACCGGCCATATTTTCAATAATAATTCTAGGATCATCAATCTTGCTTACATTTTCTTGAAAATGCTTCAAATCGCGGGCTTGGCCGGGGTGTACCACGATGGTGGGACTCTGAAAAAAATCGGCTAACTTTAGGGTTTCTTGCCAAATAGCGAGCTGTTCGTCTCCGAGATTAAACTCGTGCCAGCCATGACTATCGGCATTGTGGACGGTTACCGGAACATCTTTGATGATAGAGAGTTTGGTAAAATCCAACGCTTCGGCCGGATTATTTTTTATTTCGATAAAATCAACCTTGTGATCTCTTACTAAGGCCGATGCTTCAACAAAGTTTTCTTTCGTGTTACTGCTCCACAATTTTAAACCATAGAAAATCATACCATACTTTTTAGTTTCGATGGTCTATTTTAATAAGAAATACATTATTAGGCTTGTTTGATTCCCGCGGCCAGGGTGGCGACAACAAAATCAATTTGTTCGAAGGTTAAGTCGGGATATATTGGCAGGCTGATGCAGCTATCATAGTAATTCTCCGCGTGCTCAAGCGCCAAATGTCCATAGCCGTTTCTCTGATAATAGGGGTGTTTATAGACCGGCAGATAGTGGACTTGGACGCCGATGCCATTTTTTTGTAAAAATTCAAAAATGGCTCTCCTTTTTTGCTTGTCTTTCAGCCTGATCGCGAACAAATGCCAACTGTGCCGAACTTCCGGTAAACAGGTCGGCGCGATAACCTCGGTCACACTTTTTAATTTTTCAAAATAATATTGAGCAATTTTTTCGCGCTGCTTCTGGAAACCTTCCAGTTTGGCCAACTGCGATTTGCCCAAAGCGCACTGCATATCCGTAATGCGGTAATTAAACCCCAGATCTTCCATTCCACCATACCACGGCCCAAAAGTTTTTTGTTTCTCGGGGTCTTTTACGATCCCATGGGTGCGTAGTTGCAATAGTTTCTTATAAAATTGCTCGTTGTTTGTCAGAATCGCCCCACCCTCGCCGGTGGTGATGGGCTTCACCGGATGGAAACTAAAGACAGTAAGATCGCTAAGGCTACCGATGGCCTGACCTTTATACTTGGCGCTAATAGCATGACAAGCGTCTTCAATGATGAGCAGGTTATGTTTTTTGGCGATAGCGGCAATCGTTTCCATCTCGCACGGATGACCGGCAAAATGCACCGGCACAATTACCTTGGTCCGAGGAGTAATGAGCGCTTCTATTTTTGTTTCGTCAAGGTTATAGGTATCGGGTCGGATATCACAAAAAACCGGCTTAGCGCCGCAGACCAGAGCCATATTCGTCGTGGCGCAAAAAGTATTCGCCGTGGTGATAATTTCATCATTTTCTTTTAAACCAGCCACTAAATAGGCCAGATGTAAGGCGGCTGTACCGTTCGGCACGGCGACGGCATACCGGACGCCGCAATAGTCTGCCAAGGCTTTTTCAAACGCACTGACATTCGGGCCTTGCGTGAGCCAATCTGACCGCAACACTTCAACCACGGCGTTGATATCTTGTTCGTCAATATGTTGATGGCTGTAATGGATCATAAAAATTATCAATGGATAATTAACGATACTCTATGTTCCAAATATTCCATTTATCATACGGGAACCGCAGGTCGTCGCCCTTGCTTTCTTCCAAGGTTGCGCTGGAAAAGAAAATAATTTTAGTGTTTTCTTCCAAGGTTATAAAACCATGCGCGCGGTTTGGCGGTATCCAGAGGATTCTTGGCTTTCGAGCGGACAGTACGAAAGTTTCCATTTCTTCGGTCTCTAAATTTACCACCCCAATAAAAATAGTGCCTTCCACAACATAGACATACTTACTCTCTTTTCTATGCCCATGCCAGGCTCTGATAAAACCACTGCGGTGGTTCTCAACTTGATAAAATCGCTTGACATCCTTAAAATCAAAATCATTGACGAATTTTACAATACCACGATCGTCAATCGCCATATCGCCGTTAAGTATGTGGGACATATTTTTTTAAATTATTTAAACAATTTTATTTTTTAAAAAATCGACGTTAGAATGCACAATGTCTTTTGGATTTTTGATTCTATTTTCTTCCAGAACAGTATAGATCTCGCGAATTCCAAATTCTAAATCATATTGAGGCCGCCAGCCATAAGCTTTAAATTTTGACGAAGTCACTTTGTAATTTCTTAAATCTTCAAACTTTTGGTTAGTATATTCTATTCTGATATCGATCGGCAAAACCGTTTTAATCTTTTCAACAATATCACATATTCGATAGTTTTCATTACTCAAATTATATAAACCTGAAATCTTTTTTTGGATGCCGAATACTATGGCCTCAGCAACATCTTTCACATGAAGTAACGGTCGCCACTGTCCACCGCCATACACCGACAATGGTTCGCGCAAAAAAGCTTTTTGAGCCAGAGAATTAACAACGAGATCAAACCGAAGCCGTGAGTCCCTGTCACCAATACCAAATAAGGTCCCTAATCTGAATGCCAGATAATCGCCGGCACGGTTAATGATCTTCTTCTCGGCTTCCAATTTTGTCGAGGCGTAAAGCGACAAGGCGTTGGTTGGCGATGATTCGTCAAGAAGCTCATTGTTCACTCCGTACACCGAGCTGGTGGACATGAATATTATCTTACCGCGGTAATTTTGAACCAACCACTCAACCGAATCCACATTGATTTCTTTGGTCAGGGTAGGATTAATGGCGCAAGCGCCGTCCCCTACTAAGGCGGCCAACCAGATGACGATATCAAAATCATTTATAAAATTTGAAAGTTTGGCGTGGTCCCTCACGTCACCAAATATAAAGGAGACGTTTTTCATGAAGCGGTCCTCATAGGTCAAGTTGTCGTAAATCGTGACATCTTGGCCATTTTTGACGAGGAGATCAGTCAGATGGCCGCCGACATACCCGGCCCCTCCACAAATGAGTATCCGATACTTTTTATCCTGTTTTGACGTCAGTGAAATGTTTTCCATAATCATCTTAATACTTACATAAATTTATCACGTTTTTTCCAAATTGGCAAGAGGGGGCAACCACTCCCGGTACGTGCTCAAAACCGGTTAATCGCCAGTCGTAATTACTCTTTTCAAGACATGCTTCTCGTTATCTTCCCTAACAATAGTAAAACCTGACTTTTGGAAGAGTTTTAATGATGGAGAATTGCCTATTTTTATTTCGGCGACGGCGACCTCACCGGCGGTAAGTTTTGGCAGAGATTGGGATAATAACAAATATCCCAGACCTTGGCCGTGATATTCAGGCAGAACAGCAATTGAAACCAGATATTCGCCTTCGTCATTTTTATCTAGCCGACAATACCCAACAGCCTTACCAAATTTGCTTAAAATAAAGCATTTATTCGGTAAACCGCTAAAATATTTTTTTTTATACCAACTATCATGAGTCGCGAAGGCGACAATCTCAGTATAAAAGGCTGTTTTATTGATTTCAGGGTGATACCTGATTTCCCAAATATCTCGGGAATGTTCTTCTTGAGCCTCGGTAGCGCTAACATGACTGTCTGATTCCATAAAAATAATACGGGTTACATTATTAACTTCCATTGCAGTGGTGTGCCTGCCTGAATATCATGTTTGGCCTTTTTCCCCAAGATTTGATGGTACAATTTGGGAACTAAACCATAACCAGGACGGATGCATCTGACGTTGTCAGGGGCTAATTTTTCCCCTTTCTTAACATCCCGAACAACAAATAGTGAACGGCAAAAATTTTTATTATACTTCTCTTCCTCGGTTTGGGGGCCATAAACCACTTTTCCTAATAGCAACTCATTTTGCCTGATGGCGTCAACCATCCTTTTAAATTCCTTTTTATCCAATGAAAAACGTTCGTCGGAAGCAAGGCCACCGTGTGACAAGACAAAATGTTTTTCAATAATTGAGGCTCCCAGGGCCGCGGCTAAAACCGGGACCTCAATACCGCCCATATTATCAGACAAGCCCGAGAGCGTCTGAAAACGTTTTTTAATATCAAGCATCGTCCGTAAATTAGTTTCTTTTATTTTTGGACCGGACGCATACGAGGTAGGACATTGGAGTATCACTATGTCTTTGGCGCCATTTCGCCGCAGTGTTTGGACACTCATTTTGACTTCGGATAAGGAAGAAAAACCAACCGAAATTATCACTGGCTTGCCGGTCTTGGCCACCTTTTCAAGCAACGGCACATGGGCTGACTCATAGGCGGCAATCTTGTAGCAAGGGACATTAAGTTTTTCAAGAAAATCGACCGCGGTTTCATCAAAGGGCGCGGAGAAAAAAACGAGCCCTAGTTTTTCAGCGACCTTCTTTAATTTCGGCTGCCATTCCCACGGCATATATGATTTCTGATACAGCTGGTAAAATGTTTGGCCTTTCCAATTTTTGGGGTTTTTCTTGCCGCCAACCAGAAACCATTTCTTGTCTGAATTCATGGTTATGGTGTCGGGTGTGTAAGTTTGCAGTTTGATGGCGTCGGCGCCAGCCGTGGCGGCGGCTTTAATAATTTTTATAGCCTGATCAAAATTTTGCTGATGGTTGGAGGACATTTCGGCGACTATAAAACATGGCTGGCCTTCGCCAATCTTCCTTGGCCCCTTTGGGGTCGCGATAGTAAAATTTTTTAACATATAATTAACTAATGTAATGATGATAGGTATTAGCGGCGAGCCGTTCTTCAACTTCCCTCATTTCATCGGCTGGAATAGGCTTAAAATACGTTGTTCCATCATTAGGTTTCAAATGATCCCGATAGTCCAGACGCATTAAAATTTTCAACCCGACGATGAGGACCTCGGATAGTAAATTATAAACTTTTAGCCTGACGTCGGCATAGGTATCTCCACGGGAAATTTGAACTTTACTGATCGTAATAATTTCTCCGGCGTCAATTTCAGCGGTGACCAGATGGCAAGTTGCTCCGACTTCGTCATTATTGTAAATTGACCACTCCACGGCACTACAACCACGATATTTTGGCAATATTCCGGGATGGACGTTGACCACCTGCAGCCCGGGTAAACTAATAATATTCTCTTTGATGATGCCGCAGCCCCCAAGGACGGCGACATTAACGCCGTGATCAACCAATAAATCCGCCGAATAATCAGAGCTATGGTTGTCGACAAAATAGACGGGAATGTTCCTTGTTACCAGCAATTCATCCAGCGGCCGCCAATGGAACTTGCCGCCGGTACGTTCATTTACGGTTTTGATCGCCATTTGCGACAATTTTGGTGTCCGACTGATGATGACCAACCTGGGTTCGAGATGCTCTTCAATCATCGATTCCAGATAGCGTAAACCAACCGGCGACCCATCGGTCATGAGCAAAGCGGTGGTTATATTCCTCGCTTTACCATTAGACCAATCGCTTTTTAGCAGCGACCAACATTCCAAATCCAAATAAGTGGCGCCAATTAAAAAGGCTGAACGGCGTTCCCCTTCTTTTCTCCAGCCAAGCTTTCTCATGATAGCATTAAAAGCTGGGTTGGGAGACTCGGCCCACAGTCGCATAAGCTCCAAGGTGTCAAAAGCAAACTGTGTCGCCAAGCGGATAGCTTCTTCCCCCACTCCCTTTCCCCAGACACTGCGGTCGCCAATCATGATAGACAACTCAGCGCTGTTATTGAGGCGATCGATAGAATTCAAAGAAATGTTGCCGACGTGTTGAGCGGTATCCTTTAACACAATGGCCAAATGCCAATCACCCGAAGAGGCGCTTTCATCTATGAATTCCCGCATCTCTTTTTCGCTCACAGCGCCGCCGCGGCGCCGCGTGTACATTTGTACCTGTGGGTCATTGAGCCATGCTAAATAATCGCGACTGCTGAAGGCGGGAGTTAGTTTGGATAAACCAAGGCGCAAGTTTTCAATAACAAATGGCGGCATCATATAAGCGCGAGTTTAGGAAACAAACGAAGGGCGTTACTCCGATACATTTTTTCTTGAACGGTTTCTTCCAGGTTACTATCAACTATTTTGCCAATTGCCCACCAGGGCGAAACAAGCGGCCCATCGCTCGAGTAAAGAATTCGATCGGCGCCAACCGCGGTTAGGAGAGCTGCCAAATTAGTTTCTCCGCGATGCGCAAAACTTCCGCTGATATCCAAATAGACATTAGGCAAATCTTTAAATTCAGAAAAATTTTGAAACGAACAATGCGCCGCGATAAAACGTACGCCGGGAAATTTTTTGGCGGCTTGGGCGAGTCCGGCCTTGTGCGCTAAAACCGGCCAGCGGTGAAGCTCGGCCCAGGCTAAGAGCGTCTCATAACATTCATCGTCAAGGCCCAGGCCATAATAATCCTGAATAGTCTTAATACCAACGAAGCGGGGGTGATTCGCGTATTTTTCGAGTTCCGCGAGGGAATCATTCGCTCGAACCGGATCTACCACGACATAACCAAAGACGCGGGGGTGGCTTGCCACCATTTTCAGAGTAGCCTCATTGCCCGCTTTAAGGTCATAATTGAGTGCCAAAATTGAAGAAGTGATAACCGCTTGATAATTGCACTCCGTGATGGTTTGATGCAACGCCTCAATAGTTGCTCCCGGTTCCATGAGGTCCCACCCCTCGGAGTGCCAATGAATATCAATTTTTGGGCGATTGAAGGCTACTGGCAAACGGGGCGAAGCGGATACAAACCCTACTATGGCGCCGGTAAAGAGACGCTCCAAAGTAGCTCCAGTAATGTTGTCGTAGTCCTTCTGATCTAGCTTGGCATGATCAACGAGAAGCTGAATGCTTGATTCATAGACAAGCGGCGCGTTTGTGGCCACGTACAATCGATGGGAACCAATAGCATTCGTGAGATATTTAATGGAACCGATTGAGACGAGGTTGCTCACGTCAAAGTAGAAATTGGCGCAATCGCGAGCAGTGGCAATTTCATCGGCGATGGCCGCATAACCCCCACCGCGTAACCACCGGATAAGCACAGGGGAATGGCTTTCGCTAAAGCTGTCAACAGCCGCTCGAAGCTCAGCGAGAGAAGCTACGCCAATTTGTACCGGTAAACCAAGGGTCACCAATTTTTTGCCGAGATGCTTAAACGCATAGCTGTCCATTTTCCAATTCTGGTGGTGCGCCAACAAGGCATACCCCCGAAAACCCTGCTGTTTTAGTTCTTCTAAGTAAGTAGAGTTGGGGTCGTAGCGAAGCGGATTAATGACAGCGAGCGGCAAAAGCCCAGAGTTTTGCCGAGCTACTTCCAGCGTACGATTATTGCCGGTAATCATGTCGTAATAAATCGCCTCAAAATGAGCAAACAGGGCCATCCCCTGCCCTGTCGTAGTTTTCTCTAAACCATATTTTGGTTCTCTTCCCCAAAAAATTCCGCCATCAAAATACATACTAGTGATCCCAAATATTATCTTTAATCCAATGACCGTATTCATCCTTTACCCAGACTCGCGGATCGCGGAAACGATCGGCTGCTTCTTCAAATTGGTTGCGAGTCCAACCGACGTAATCGAGCCAGCGCGGGATATCGCCCGGTACGACATGATCGTACTGACGAACATAGTCGATTCCTTGCTCGCGGGTGATAGCGCCGCTTCGGATATCTCGACACGCGTGGTCGGAAGCCCGTCCATAACCAAATTTTATGTATTTCATATAGTCATGAATACCATCATCGTGGATGTCGTTCAGATTAGAATCACGCTTGTAAGTACGGTCCCGCGGCGCCGTGGAAAATTCAAAGTTATATAAGTCCACCATTTTTTGGGTGTGCTCATTTTGATTCCAACCAAAATAATTCGAAATAAAAAGCCCGCGCAAACCCAACCGTTCAATCTCTTCATCGGTGGGATATTGCGCCCAAAGAAGGTCTTGGCTGGTGAGCCCTTCCGTTTTTTCGCAAAAGTCAAACCAGTCAAACCCTCGGCACATATGTTCGGTCCGGTATTTACGGGTAAACTCCACCATGTCGTTGTAAGAATGCATGCCGCCGACGTTCATGAAACCGTGTTCGCCGTAAATAAAGAGTTTAATCCCAAACTTAGCGGCCATCAGTATCGGCAGAGTCATGATGCCGATGTGGGTGTGCCAATTTGGATCCCCCATCTTGAGCATCCCTAACCGGTTGAGTTTTTTGAGTACTTCAACTTGGGGCGTAAAGTGTAAAAAATCACCACGAAAACACTCTTTCATGCGTTGAATGTTACGCAAACCGACATCGGTGTGATTATTTTCGGCATAACACACAAACAAAACCTTCAACCCATAGACTTTAGTCAAAAGGTGAGCTTGCCAGAAACTATCTTTCCCTCCGCTCACTCCGATAACGCAATCGTAGTTTTTGCCGTCTTTAGATCGATATTCATCAACGAGGTTTCCAAACAGTTTTTTTCGCCGATCCCAGTCTACTTGCTTTTGTTCATTATTGGTACGGCAACCACTGCAAACCCCCTGTTCATCAAATGTTAGGGGGGTAGCGGCCACGGCCGGATAGACACAGCGAGTGCAGTAGCGAATAGTTGGCGGTTTGATTTTATCGGACATAGATATTTTTTTCTTTGAGCCTCTTTTTAGCTCTAATATAGGCGTTCTCCGTAAAGTTAAAAATATTTCCCGCGGCCACTGCCGCCACGCCAGTCGTTTGAATAACTTCGACGAAATCATCAAACACCCCAGCTCCGCCACAGGCAATTACCGGTATCTTTACGGCTGCAACCATCTGCTTGATGTAGACGCTGTCAAATCCGGCAGCCAGACCATCGCGGTCAATTGAGTTTAAAAAAATCTCTCCCGCTCCATGTGCTACCACCTGCCGGGCATAATCGAGCGGATCATCGTTAACACGAGTCAAACCATTGTTAATATACATCACATGCTTAGCGCCTTCTACTTTAACATCAATACCTACTACCATGGCTTGGCTGCCATATTTCTTGGCCACCCGGTTAATCAGTTCGGGCTGTTTATAAACGCCGCTGTTAATAATTACTTTGTCTGCGCCGTTCATGATAAATTGATCAACTTGTTCGAGCGTTGTAATTCGACCACCAAAAGTCAAAGGCATAAAACTGACTTTAGCGATATCTTTTAAGATGGTGATAATGTCAGTTTGACGTTTAATTTTGTGGTCATCACGTTTCAAATTATATTCACCGTCACGGGTAATATCAACATAAATGAGTTCATCCGCGTTCCAATCATTTAGGCGTTCCAACTGATTGATGGGGTTGCCAAGTTCCCGAAAATCAACAAACCTTTCGCTGCGCACGATCAGTCCATTTTTTAAAAATAATACCGGTATAAGGCGCGTTTTCAACATTGGACAAAGTTTTTCAAAATTGCTAACCCAGCTTGGTGCGATTTTTCGGGATGAAACTGGGTGCCATAAATATTATTTTTGTTTACAATGGCCGGAAATTTAATTCCGTAGTCGCATTCACCCACCACCGCTTCCTGATCGGCGACATCAAAATAAAAACTGTGAACAAAATAAACATCGATTTTTTCAGTAATGAGCTTGTTTTTTCTGACTACTTCTACCGTATTCCAACCCACATGTGGAATTCTTTGGCCAAGATCGGGCAATCGTTTTACTCTGCCGGAGATAAAATTAAGCCCCGCGGTTTCGCCTCCTTCTTCCCCCACCGTGGCCAAGAGCTGCATGCCGAGACAAATCCCTAAAAACGGCTTCTGTTTTTCTACTACCGTTTCCTGAAGAGCCCCGATGAAACCAAGCTGACGTAAATTTTCCATTCCCTCGGTAAAAGCGCCTACTCCGGGCAATACGACATGCGATACTTTAGCGAGCTCGGCGGGCGTGGTGATTAGGGTAACGGGGATGTTTAAAAATTCAAACGCGTTCTTAACCGAGGTAACATTACCCATATTGTAATGAATGATGCCCACCATAGATCTGCGTTTGTTATTTTTTACCCGAAAGAATTTTCTCAACCTGTTCAAAATCAGCCGGTTCATCCACGTCGATATTCTCTCCCTCTTCCATAATCAGCGGCATCATTTTGTCGGCCACAATTTGGCGGCGTAAAACAGTTGTTTTTGTTAAATAAATTGCTCCGTTTTCTTTAAAGAGTGGTTTGGTAAATTGTCGGTTCTCTAGTTTGCGCGGATAGAGGCGTTCGTAACCACCCTCAACTTCCGCCCAATAATGTTTGCGATCGTAGGTTCCGCTAATAACGGAATCAGCATCGGTTTCGACTGCCAGATCAACCGCCGCTTGTATTCTCTCCGAACTCAAAAGCGGCGAAGTGGGATACACCAAAAGCACATAGTCAGCCACATAATTCTCTTTTGTCGCCAACTCTTTTATAGCGTGTTGCAGCACCGGCAAAGTAGCCACATTATCGGTTGCTAATTCCATCGGTCGTATCCAAGGCACCTCAGCGCCGTAATGCTTAGCCACCGAGGCTATCTCGTTATCCTCGGTGGAGACAATGATCCGATCAATTCCCCGCACGCGTTTTACCGCTTCAATACAATAAGCAATCATCGGCTTGCCGGCCAATAACTTTATATTTTTACGCGGTACGCCTTTTGAGCCACCCCGCGCCGGAATAATAGCAATAATTTTTTTCATAGATTAGCCTAATTTCCTCTTATTTTTGCTTAAAGACCACCTTAGTATATAAAAACTTGCTGATTTTGTCAACTGAATCATTACCAGCGTATTGTACCTGTAAACGGAGTTTTTTGCGCGATAAAGGCTCTGCTCGGGTGCGGTTGGCAAGATAGCGGTCGAATAAATAATACAGTTTCGTCTTGTGGTAAGCGACTTGGCTTAAACCAAATTTATTGCTTGGTAAGGGATCTCTTTTTTGCGACCAACCTGGCTCGTAACTAAACACTGTTTTGCCGGCTAGCGCCGCTTCAAGAAGAACGATAGAATTCATACCGATAATTACCTGAGAGGCGCTGACTACTTTGTAGACATCTGGTTCGGCGCTTATCTCAACCTTCAGAGGCAGCGGTGTTCGCTTGGCTAAAAATGACCGGTAGTGGCGCGCGGTTTCTTTGGGATGATTTTTAATTATCAGCTGATTAAAGCTCGCAATATGCTTGTAGTCCAAAATATCTTTCAACACTGAAAATTCCGTGAATGGAAAAACCGGTGGCTTTGCTTTTGAAAACGGCTGCGAAATGAATACTAATTGTTTTTTTTCTCGACTATTTTTTATTTTCCCTAAACACTCATCAAGGTAGGGGCTGCCGGTCACATACAGCCTTTTACCCGGTATTCCCTCTTTCTCACAACCTCTTTTCATTGCTTTATCAATCACGCAAACAAAATCAGTTAGATAGCCTAACGGCTGCTGTGGAGCGCTAAAACGGGCAGAATAATTACTCCAGTAATCAATCAGGCTGATCGTTGGTATGCCAAGACGGCGAGCAATGCCAGTCACCGTTTTTTCGAGGCTCTTCCCGCTGCTAGTACCCATAATAATTACTGACGGCGCCAAGCGCTTGAGGTGTTTTTGTAACTGAACCACGGTAAGATCTGTGCAGTTGAGGTGAGCGATTTTTTGCCGAGCTAATAGCGCAGAAGCAAAACGCGCGCCCCAAACTTTACAATTTTCACGGGTGCGGAAGTGGCGAATCAGCGGTATGATGCTGTTCGCGCCACCGGGGTCTTGAGCGCAAAAAAGAATTTTCATAATTACAGTAGTTCTGCCCGGTGACGCTGTATTTTTTTAATCGCGGCGATAAACATATCAACATGCTTTTTAGTCAGTGGAAAACGACAGATAGTTGTGATGAGCAGACGCTCGTTAAAACACTGTTCGGCTACCGGACACCGCCCCTTCTGATAATATGATTTTTTTAAGAAGGGCAACTGGCGAAAAGCTCGGTCGGAATGAAAAATTTTGAAAAGATAGAGCGGTTTTTGATAACCCGCCCCAACAACAAACCCTTCTTTAGCCATCGCTTTGACGAGCAGGCTCCGGCTCAGACCAAATTGTTTAGCGTCAAACAGTATAGGATAGACATAGAATACATGGCAGTCGCCTGGTTTTACTTCACAAGGAGTAAGTCCGTTAATCGCCGACAATTTATGCGATAAATAATTTGCCAAGGTAATGCGCGCGGCGGTGAGACGGTCTAATTTTTTTAGCTGCTCGTAAGCGATGGCGGCGTGAATCTCGGTCATGCGAAAATTACTGCCAACGATACAGGGGTCGCTTCGTTTCAAATCATCCAAAACATTTTCACCGTGGTTTCTTTTGAGCTGGGCGCCAAACGCGTATTTTTTATTATTGGTGACCAAAACGCCGCCTTCACCGGCGTGAATGACTTTATGAAAATTGAAACTGAACACACCGATGTCGCCAATGGTGCCAAGGGCGCGGCTATGGTAGCGGCCGCCGGGCGCCTGAGCATTGTCCTCGATGACTTTGAGGTGATGACGACGCGCGAGTTTCATAATTTCGGCGTAGTTTGCCGGGCCGCCAAATAAATTCGTAACGATAATGGCTTTGGTGCGTTTGGTTATACCAGCGGCAATAGATTTGGAATCAAGGCAAAAACTGCGCGGGTCGATATCAGCAAAAACCGGCACTAGGTTATTCACCATGATAGCGGTGGCAGTGGCCGACATGGTGTAGGGGGAAACGATGACTTCGCTACCCGGCGCAAGCTCCAAAGCGGCCACCGCCGCTTCGAGAGCGGTGGTAGCGGAATTGAATGATACCGCGTAACGCACCGCGAATTTTTTAACAAAAGCCTGCTCCAATTTTTTTACTTCACGGCCGCCCAAAAAATGGTTACCGGCGCGGCCGACAAAATCGGAAAGGACACCGCTTTTCAATACTCTTAGCGTGGCTTTAATTTCTTCTTGGCCGATAGTATTGGTAACCGGCAACGGTTTGTTTAAGGTCGGCCGGCCGCCGTAGATGGCTAATTTTTCTTTCATAGTTTTATTTTTTTAATATCACCGCCCGGTTTGGGTAATCGGCTAATTTTTTTAGTGAAGGGCAGGTGAACAGACTGGCCGTGGTGTTCGGCAGAGTACAGGAGCGCGTGCATGAGCTCGAGAGAAGCAAGGGCAGATTTGCCTGAAGAAAACGGCTCCTGACCGTTTTTTAAACAGAGAACTAGATCAGACAATGCCTCCTCCATATACCGTCGGGGCAGTTTGCTTGAGATCGGCTGTTTCATCTTATTAGCCAAGTAGTTGGCGGCGATGGTGCTTGCTTTTTGCGGCAGATAAAAACGATAGGCATATTCGCCGAATGGTTTGTTAATCGTATCAAGCCGAGCTTTTGAACCAAAAATGTTCATTTCAAAAATCGTATAATTGGCTTGCGCGATAGGCATAATTGCGACCCAGAGCTTGCCAAAACGTAGGCGGCCTACTAGGCCGGCCGGGGACTCCTCGGCCGAGACTTCATCGGCCGGACCAAATAGATACAACAACAAATCAAGCAGGTGTGAACCGGTGGTCACGATACCGCCACTATAATAAAAAGTTACTGTCTTTACTTCACCCACGAGGGCGGACAGGTGTTTTTTTAAATAGCGATAAAACGGATCGTAGCGGCGGACAAAATTGACAAGGAGAGCCACTTTTCGCTGTTGACACCAGGCCACCATTTTTTGAGCTTCAACAAGTGACAGCGCCAGCGGTTTTTCACACCAAATACCTCTGACTGATGGCGTGTTAAGCGCGGCTTTAAGAATGGTGAAGTGGGTAGTATCGGGCGTGGCGATGCTAACTATTTCTGGTTGTTCCTGTTTTAGTAAAGTATGGTAATCAGTATAGTGACGGATACCGCGGCGCTGGGCCTCTTTGAGAATGGTTGATGACGGGGCCGGGTCGGCGACAGCGACTAAATCTGTTTGTTTATTGCCCAGATAAGCTTCCCAGTGCGTAGTTAAAAACTTATTATGCAACAAGCTAAATTTGTAACCGATGTTACCTAGACCGAGTAATGCCGATCTAAATTTACGGGCCATAATCAATTTATGAATGATGCAAAATAACCTTTTCAACTATCCGGCTTTGATGTTTAACTTGTGGGAATGACGATTAATCTGTTTCAATAGCCGTAATTAAAGCCCCGAGAAAATTTTTTATATTCTCTTCGCGGCTTATTTTAACAAGACTTTGACCGTAACTATCATAATAGCCCTTAAAACTCACTTTGTCTAGACAGGCCAGGTAATGCTGAACTGATTCCCGATTAACCACAAATCCCGTGGAAATATGCTCGAAAGCAGAGCGGCAGGCGCCCGCATCCCGCACTCTGAACACTCCCGGACAATATTGATACCAGGGAAAACCAAAAACTAGGGCCGGAATACCCCGAGTAAGACCCTCCCAGCCGGCGGTTCCGGTTACGGTGCCAATGGCAGTGGCGTAATTAATAAGCTTATAGGTATCGGTCTCAAGCGGAACAATGCGGACATTTTTTATCTTTGCAATCTCTTTATAATACCCCTCTGGCCGATAGCTAAAAAAAACGAGGCCGCGCGGCAACCACTGAAAAGGGTGTTCTTTAACATAGATAAGCCACTCCGGGGGGATGGCTGCGGACAGGGTCTCCAACATTAAAATTTGATCGGCAAAAATACCGCCAAGCGGGGTTGTGGAGCATTCCGGCTGATAACTCAAGGGGGCGTAAACAAATTTTTTGCTAAAGTCCGGCGGTACGGCGACACTCATGTATTCTTTTTTAAGATTGGATTTAAATTGCTTGTAAACGTAGGCCAAAACCTTTTTAAAAATACTCAAATCGACAAAACTTTTTTTGATCATGTTTAATTTAACTAATAAAAGCTTGGGGCCCTTATAGTGGCCCACGAGAAGTGTAGTGTCCGGCGGTGTGGCATCAGCATTCGGATCAGTTTGGATAGCATAGTGTTCCTGGATGTCAGGGCTTAGTTCAACAGAATCGGTCGGCGCGAGGCGAGAGCCGCTTGCAAGCTCTTTCTGCAATCGAACACTCCCCTCTTTATAATCATTAATCAGCACGAGGCGACCGTTCACCCGCGTTAAATCGAACATGATGGTTTTGATACCAAGGAGTTGGCTTAACGAATATATGACGTAATCGTAGACGGTGTGGGGAACAACCGGAAAAATTACGAGGTCGGGCTGGTATTTTTCCAGCACTCCCTTCCAATAGCGCAACATCCGGTAATAAACCCGCTTACGCTCGCTTACCCCCATCCACTCATATTTTTTATTCATCATCGTCAATAGCATTGATTCAGTCTCATATAGTTTCGTAATCAGCTCTTCACTGGGGGGAGCAAAGGCGCTGACATCAACTCCTGGGGCGGGACGTCCAGCCAGCGCGTCATCATAGTCATGAAAAATAGTGGTTGGAAATTGACTCTGATCCGCTTCCGATAATATGCGATAGCCGCTCCAATAGACAATCTCATGAGATCGCTCCACCAGCTTTGAAACTACATCAATGAGACCCAGCTCCCGGCCATTCCAACCAATAAGAAATAAACGCTTTGACTTTGGCATAAACTATTGTGAGCGTTTTTGCAGATTAAATAATTTATGAAAATAAGAATTATGGTCCTCGAGGAGGCGCGCCGGAGGCCCTTCTTCCACAATTCTACCCTCGTCTAGAACGATGAGCCGATCGGACGACATTACGGTAGAGAGTCGGTGGGCAATAGCGATAACGGTGATCTTGCCGCGCAAGGCCTCGATAGCTTTTTGAATGAACACTTCGGATTCATTATCAAGCGCGCTGGTGGCCTCATCCAAGACTAAAATTTTTGGCTTCCGGGCCAATACTCTTGCTAAAATAATTCTTTGTCGCTGCCCGGCCGAAAGCGCCAACCCGCGCTCGCCTACGACTGTGGCGTAGCCTTGAGGTTGCCGCTTAATATACTCATCGACATAAGCCATTTTGGTAGCTTGCCGAATATCCTCGAGAGTTACCGAGTCGTCGTAAAACTTTAAATTATTTTCAATCGTGTCATTGAGCAAAAATATCTCTTGAGAAACATAGCCGATATTTCGGCGCCAATCGTGAATGGCGAGCTCGGAAATATTTTTACCGTCAAGTAAAATAGCTCCGCTTTGGGGTTCTAGCAAGCGCAGAAAGAGATCGACCAAAGTGGTTTTGCCGGCGCCGGACGGCCCAATTAAACCAATCATTTCGCCTTTCCGAATGGTAAAACTCAAGTCCTTAATGATGGGTACCGCGGATTGATAGTAAAAATTAACATTTTTGAATTCCAAACGATCCTCAAAGTAAAAAGCAAGCTTGCCATTGTCGTTATCAGCCGCGGCCCGGGCCTTTTCGCGATAGGTAGTAACGCTAGTTAAATAAGGCGAGAGCGAGCTAATGCCGTGCAGCTGGGTCTGGCCCAGTTGAATGTGGGTAAATACTTTGTTAATGGCGTAGACGATAACGGCAAAGGAAGCAAAATTGAACGCGGTCGTCTTATAAAAAAAGGCGAACAGACCGAGAATTAAGAGGAGGCCAATAGGCTGCATTAAGAGTGAAGTAACATTGCGGTAGAGCAGAACCCGAATGTTTAAGTTTTTAAGTTGATCGAAGTAGGAAAATCCTTTTTTAATCGCCTCTTTTTCGGTAGCCATGGCTTTGATGGTTTTTATTCCCAGCATGCTTTCATTAACATAGTGGGCTAGTTGTTTAAACAGGAAACCAATTTTTTCGGAAGCAACTTTATTTTTGAAAAAAAGCGGTTTAAACACCAGGAATACTGCGCCGCCAAGGAAGAGCGTAATGGCGGCAATGATAAAAGAAATATTCATGGCCAAAAGGATATACATCGCTAAATTGCTCAAAATAAGAATTAATCCGGAAAGATACGATAATAACGTAGCGCTATTGCTAACATCGGTAATCAAAACTTGTTCCAGGTGGCCTATTTTTTGCTCTGAAAGATAAGGCCAGTTTGCTTCTAGTGTGTATTTAAAAAGTTTTTCTCGGGTGGTCTTTTCGTAGGTCGAGGTAACATGGGCGCTAATATAATTTACAAAAAATAACGCCAAGGCTTTGGCGCAAAACATAAGAGCGATAAAAATGAGAAGATATTTTAAGGTGAAGGGCAAATGTAACAAGTGAAAAAACTTTTCAATGCTTTGTGAAATAACATCCCTGCCCTTTTCTGTACCTTTGTTAACAAAGGCAAATAATGGAACTACCGAGTTAATTCCGACTCCCTCGAGAATGCCGCTCGTAAAACTCAAAGCCGCTAGGCCAGCTATCTGGTACTTGTAAGGACCAAAGGCTCTTCGGAAGAGAGCCCACAAACTGATAATTTGTCTAATGCTTTTCATCATTGTTACGCGTTTAAAAAAACAAATGCTGGCAACTTTAATATAATTGCCACATTTTCATGAGACGTTGTTCGCTTTGCTTCAGGCGTTCTTTGATTTCCGGTATGCTTAACGGCACCCGCCCGACCGTGCTATATTCTTTAACCTCTCCCGTTTTAGCTAAAGCAAAGTCAGCGGCTGAAGCCTGTGAAGTGTAGAGCTCACTGCCGATAACTGGTTTAATAACAAACATTTTCTCTTTTTCCTCAGCATAAATTGCTTCATCGACAGTCAAAAGTTTTTCTTCTAAGCGTTCCCCATTTTTTCGACCGATAATAGCAATTCTGATAGTGGCTGGATCCAAACCAAACTGCGGCGCCCACAGCTCAATCATGGCCTGGGCCAGGTCATGAATACGCATGACCGGCATTTTTAAAATAAAAATTTCACGATCATTCATCATGGCGGTGGCCTGAAATACTAGTCCGACCGCTTCCTCGACTGACATAAAAAAGCGAATCATCCGATCATCGGTCACGGTTACTGGACCGCCATTTTTGATTTGCTGATAGAACAACGGTAAAACTGATCCGCGAGTAGCTAAAACATTGCCAAATCGTACAAAACAACATTTGGTTCTTTTCTTACCCTTATAGTGGTAGGAGGCCAGCATGATTCGTTCAGCAAGCAGTTTGGTACAGCCCATAACACTAACGGGGTCAGTTGCTTTATCGGTGGAAATGCCAATTACCTTGTCGACTCCATTGCTCATAGCCGTGTCAATGACATTCTGTATGCCTAAGACGTTGGTCTTGACGGCTTCAAAAGGATCGTGTTCACACGCTAGCACATGTTTCATGGCCGCAGCATGAAAAACAATATCGACACTCTCCATGGCTAAGTTTACTCGTTCACGATCGCGGACGTCTCCAATTAATAAACTTAATCGAGGATCGTTATTGAGTTCACGCAGGAGATTATACTGCTTAGTCTCGTCACGACTCAAAACCCGCACTTGGAGCGGATCAAACTTCAACAAATGTTTTACGATGGTCGAACCAATGGATCCAGTGCCGCCAGTCACCAAAATCCGCTTGTTTTTAAATTCATTTTCCATACATTTTATACATTAATAGCGTTTTAAGCTTAGCATATTTGGACTATTTTTTCAAGGGAGGAGGGGGTTTCTTTCTGATTGTTTTAGCCGGGCAACCCACCGCCACTACATTAGACGGCAAATCACGATTTACAAAGCTATGCGCCCCCACGACCGTATTTTTTCCAATGGTTACGCCGGGCATCACCGTGGTGTGAGCGCCGATCCGGCAATTTTTTTTAAGTACCACCGGCGCCCGTTTGTCATCAATCGTTGATACGGAGTAGATCGAGCAATGGGAGCCGATTTGGACTTCGTCTTCAATAGTAACTCCCGCTTCAGCGTTGATATAAGTAAAAGCGCCAATATCAGTATTTTTTCCCAACTTTAGATTTTTCACATGCTGAACCAGCCAATGCCACTTGGTGAGCTCTCCTTCTTTAATCTCTGGCGGTTTCCATTTTTTGAATGGTCTGCGCATATTCCTATGATTAGTTTGATGTGTCTATTTCGCGAATTAGCATAAATCCTTCAGCCGCAGTTACTCCGCACTCCGAACCACGCTTTCTCGCCAAAACTTCAATGATTTCCAACGAGCGCGGATGCGGAGCTGATCTCAGTTCGCTTTCGTATGCTTTCATGGCCTCTAATTTCTTACTTAGTGTGGCAGTGATATCCTTATACACGGTGGGCGCGAAAATTCCGAGAGGTTGCCCCCACTCCGTCTCTGATAAAATTTCATAGGAAAGCACGCGGTGTACGGTATATTTGAAAGGACGGGTGGCCACTAGCGCCGCTTCAAATACCAGCCGATGATCTTTGTTTAGATCGCCACCGTGCGGAATGTATACCGCCTCTGGTCTTACCTCATCAATCACTTTCGCCAAAGCATCGTTGAGTTCTTTTTGCGGCACGGTGTCTAGCTTAACTGTCGGAAAATCCAAAAAGAAAGTTTTTGTGATGCCGAGAATTTGATTAGCTTTCTTTACTTCGTGGGAACGCTCGGCAATAAATTTTTCTGTCCAATCGGGGGTGTAGGCACAAGTCACGACAACGAGATACACCTCGTCTTTTTTTTGAGCATGCCCGGCAATTGTGCCGCCCACCCCAAGCACTTCGTCGTCAGGGTGAGGGGCAATAATGAGAACTTTCATACATTTAATATGTTATTCTTTTTTCTAAAAGCCGCTGATTAATTTTTATGGTAGCGAGTAACTTTACCAAGCGGGCGCTCGCCTCTCCCCTTCCGTAAGGATTAGCGCAGTTTTTTACGCGTTTCAAAAAAGTGCGATCGTATAGCGCTTTCTCAAGCGCTCGGGTGATGCTTTTTCGATTTGGCGCCGCGTCAACTACATTCCCAGCTCGCTCGCGGGATTTCTGGCGATCGCCAATATTTACAAACGAAATTTTAAGCGTCGGGGTTTCAATTATCCCGCTGCTGGAGTTACCGAGAAAAACGGCCGAGTGGCGTAACAAATTGATATAGTCGCCATGGGGCAACGAGGGAAAAAACTTCAGACGTGTTACCATCCGATACTTTTCTATCTGCTTAATGATATCACCGTTCCCCGCGTCATTGTTGGGAAAAATTACCACTGTCTGTATTTTCTTAGCGCGAAGCGCCTCAAGAATTTCCCGCATATCCCTGCCGGCGCGCTCCGGCCGGAGATGAATGGGGTGGAACATGCAAACAACGAGTGGTTCCCTCGAGTTAAGGCCGTAACGCTTAAAAATATTCTCTTTGGGAACCCGCGGCTCCGCCAAGATGCTGTCTACGCCTAAAGCTCCGATGTTGTATACTCGAAAGCCTTCTTCGCCGCTTTTGATTAACCGCGCTTTCGCCTTGGCTGTCGCCGGAAAACTTAGGTGAGCAAATCTGGTTATAGCATGGCGAATAGATTCATCGATGTCTCTACTATCGGTGCGGTCGCCGGCTTGAATATGGGCAATGGGAATTTTAAAAAAGGCCGCGGCGAGGGTGGCGGCCAGCGGTTCCGGCCGATCGCCTAATACTACTAAGATGTCGGGCTTTTCTTTGGAAAATATTGTGCTAAAATTTTTTATTCCCAATGCCATGGCATTGGTGTAGTAATTCGCCTTGGTTTGCCGGCCGCGATACATTGGCACCGTTGCATCAACAACAAATCCATCTCGCTTAATTTCATCGGCCGTGTATCCATATCGGGGTAAAAGATGCATGCCGGTAACTAAAAGCTGGAGCCTTAAACCGCGCGCGGCCTTTATTTTTTTTAGGAGTGGCTTCAGAATACCGTATTCTGCTCTGGTGCCAGTAACGACAGCAATTGTTCTTACAGAGGACATTGGTTTATAGAATTAGAAAAATTATTTTTTAGCAAAACCACTAACTAAAGAGCACACTTGCAATACTTCTTTAACCGGCATATGCGAATAAAGCGGCAGATCAAGGATTCGACTATGGAGCAAATCTGTATTCGGTAAAACCATGTTACGGTACTCCCGATAGACCACCTTTTTGTGGAGGGGAGGATCAAAATAAACTTTGCACTCCACCTCAGAAGCCCGCAGGTAGCGCAACAGCTCGTCGCGGGTGTGTCCATACCTGTCCGGTTCTATCACGATCGCCATATCTCGATAGATGGGGTGGGCTCCGGGGACGGATTCTTGAAAACTGATCCCGGGAATCTTGCTTAATTTTTTGCGATAAAGCGCCACGAGTTGCGCCCGCCGTTTAATATTTGCCGGTAACGCGCGCAAACACCCCAAAGCGATAATGGCAGAAAACTCGTTCATTCGTGCCGATATTCCTAAAAATTCTTCGGAGCGATCGAAAGAATCGCCATTGTTACGCCCAAGAACCATTTTCTCAGCCAAAGCCACGTTATTAGTTGCGATTAAACCGCCCTCCCCCGCCACTAAAATTTTACTCGGGGTTAAACTAAAACAAGAAACGTCCCCAAAAGCGGCGATGGATTTACCGCGGTAGGTGGCGCCAAAAGCATGCGCGGCATCATAAATAACTTTCAGATGATATTTTCTGGCAAGAGCGGAAATTTTTTTTATAGCGCAAGGATTACCAAAGGCGTGTGTCGGCATGATCGCCACCGTACGTGCGGTTATTTTCTTTTCAATTTGATGGGGGTCGATAGTAAATGTCTGCGGATCAATATCAACAAAGACTGGCTTCAAACCAGACCAACGGAGAACATGGCCGCCAGCAGTAAACGTGAAGCTCGGCAATATAACCTCTCCTTTGAGCTCCATAGCCTTGAGGCTCAAGAGGAGCGCAGCCGTGCCGGTGTTCACTGCCACCACCCGCTTAACCCCCAAAAATCTGGCGCAGGCTTGCTCCAGTTTGGCGACATACTTGGCGTTGGTAATCATGCCGGTAGCAAAAACATCTTCCATCTTTTTGCGGAGAGAAGACAGCTTCGGCAGGGTTGGCCGAGTAAGCGGAATCATACTGTTGAGGCTTTAGTTTCTTGTCTAAGCACTTTCAAACTTTCTGTTCCACAATTAAACAATAAATCAATCGCAGCCATGGCACTAGCAAATTCACCGTACGACTGGGCATACACAGGATGATGGAATTCCTGATATATCAAACCAATATTTTTTTCTTTAAATTTAATTTCGTCCAGATAATTGCGGCCAAATTGGCCGGACAGATAAACATCAGCTTTTAAGTTTTCACAAATGTTCAAAATTCTATCGCCTTTAAGACCGGTCACTCCCATCTCGGAAGAGCGGAGCAGCTTGGTTGTAAGGCCAAGTTTCTCGGCCAAATATTGAATGATAGTAATATTTAGATCAATAAGCTTCTCCCAGTTTTTCGTGTAGAGATTCTTAAAAAATTCTTGATGCTCGGAAAAATAGGGAGTGCGGCTGTAGCTGGCGACGATAGATTTATAGTGTTTTACTCTCCAGGGGAGCTTGTTCTCGATAGTAACTTCATTTAACTTCTGACCAAATGTTACCTTAACGGGAACCGTCAGCCAGATTGGACCGGTGGCGGTTTTAATTTTATTGCGGTTATCAAAGTAGTTCTTTTCGTACTGTACGTCATCAAGCAAGACAAAAACATCGGCCCGCGCCATTTTGTCAAAGAATCCAAGCCAGGGCAAGTAGCCAGGCTGGTGAATCGTCACGGTCGTCATCGGCATTTTTTATTATGGAGCCCGTAATGCCCTGCGGCAAGCCGCAGGGATGGAGGGCAAATTAAATGTATTGTCGGCGGAGCCGACTCTGCTCATAAAAAACCCGCCCAGATACACTGCGCTCTTGGCGCAGGGTCAGGTTTATTTTAGATTAGCCAAAAATTGCTTTATACCCACCATTAGCGGAAGGGGTGTAAAGCCCAGTAACTCTTTGGCTTTAGTTATATCATAAAAAAAGCAAAAAGGCAACCCTTTTGCCCTAACTTTAGCCACCGAACAACTGCCCGTGAGTTTGATGACGATTTCGGCTAGTTCACTAATAGGTGTCCCCTCCCCCGCTCCAATGTTTAATTTTTCAAATTTTAGGCGAGAAGCTTTTTGCCAAGCCAGAAAATTGGCTCTGATTACATCATCGACCGAGATAATGTCCCAGGTAATATCGCTCTCAATCTTCAGGAGCTTATCGCGTAGAGCCCGAGCTACAAAGGTGGCAACGGCTCCGTCGCGCCGGCCCGGCCCGAAGATGCCGGAGTAGCGTAGAATTATAGTATGTATTTTATGGGTGCGAGCATACCATTCAGAGATCTCTTCCGCTTGAAGTTTACTTAGTCCGTAGAAGTCGGCTGGCGAGCAAGGGTGTTTTTCGTCAACCGGCAGATATTTAATATCGTTACCGTATACTGCCATAGAAGAGCTGTGGATGACCGTCGCTACCTTATTTTGACGAGCTGCTTCAAGTACATTCAGTGTTCCAAGCACATTGGTACGGAAGAAGTCGTGGGGAGTGGTCGTTCGGCCGGGCTTGGGGAGGAGAGCGGCCGTATGGAAGACAGCTTCGGGAGAAAATTTTTTAAAAATAGCATTTAGACGAGCCGGTTCGCGAATATCGGCCGAGGCAGAAATAAAGTTTTTTTTCTTCTCAAGCGGGTGGCGCCGCTGACTGAAGACGAGCCCGACTACCCTTAATCCTTTCGTCAATAAAAACTCGCTGAGGCGGATTCCGACAAAGCCATTGGAACCGGTGACTACTACCGTTTTTATTTTTCTCATACGATATCTTTCCATGATATGATAGTGTCGGCAACAATAGTTTGGCAGGCTTTTTTTCCAATAACCAAAGCGAGTTCGGTTGGCGGAATACCGGTACCGGGACGTTTTACGATTACATCTTCGTTGGTAATAATTTTTCCCGGGGAAATAGTTTTCTTTGCAACAATACTTTTTCTAGCGATGGCTCTGGTGGGCTCCTCCTCGGGAGAACATTTTTTTTCAAAACTTCCCAGCATTAGCTCGGTATCTCTAATCGCTTTTACTAAGGCGCGGAGCTCCTGCGGATCGAGCGAGGCTTTGTGGTCCGGCCCAGTCATATTTTTATCCAGAGTAAAATGTTTTTCCAAGACGCACGCTCCCAGCGCTACCGCGATGATATCGGCGCTATTTCCCTCGCTCCCATTGTCGGAATAGCCAACGGGAATACCGCCCAACTCTTTCCACAGCGTTGTAATAACATGCAAATTTAAACTGCTTGGGCTCGGTGGATAGTTGGAGGTGCTATGAAGAATAATAATTTGATCGTTGCCTTCCTCCAAAACCGCTTGTACTGCCTGCCTGGTCTCGGCGAGATTCGCCATCCCTGTAGCGATAATCATCGGCTTCCCCTTTTTAGCGACATGTTTTAAAAAAGGAATGTTATTAAGGTCACCGGAAGAAAATTTATAAGCTGGAACATTCAAAGTTTCTAAAAAATCAGCGTCGGATTCGGAAAAGGGAGTGGACAAAAAAATAATTCCTTTTTTTTTGCAGTACTTTTGAATAATGGGGTGAAATTCGCGCGGCAACTCTAGGCGCTTTAGCATAGCGAAGTGAGATTCTTTTTTGCCGATATTTTTGGTTTGATACTCGGCTTGTTCAGCAGTACTAGTGACGACGAGTTCAGCTGTGAAAGTTTGGAACTTCACCGCGTCGGCCCCAGCGGCCATTGCAACGTCAACTAATTTTTTAGCAGTTTTCAAATCTCCGTTATGATTGACACCGGCTTCGGCAATGATAAAAACTGGTTGACCGGCGCCAATAATTTTGTTTTCTATCTCTATGTGCTCCATAAACATAGAACTCTATTTTGCCTTTTTTTCTAAAACCTCTTCTATTAA
>CAZMYO010000045.1:0-7488 GCA_964570525.1 uncultured Gammaproteobacteria bacterium
CAACAAAGCCGCCTAGCTTTGTGCGGGACAAGCAAGTCAGAATTCTTGATGCTTTTATCTGCGATACTTGGAATCTTACGGCGGAATTCAATTCATCCCGCCAACGGCGGGATACAACTTTTGCCAAAAACTCTGAATCTGATTTCCTTCGGAGGGGAGGAGATTCGAACTCCTGATACCTTGCGGTATGCCGCCTTTCCAAGGCGGTGCACTCGACCACTATGCGATCCTTCCGGATTATAAATATTTTTGTAGAGTAATTTTTAAGCGTATTCTTAACTCTTTTCGTCCCTCGCTAGTTTTCAAATATTTCTCTCGCGCTAACACTTCTTGTTTTGTTGGATAAGCTTCGTAACAAAGCAATAACAGCGGCTTTCTGTGACGGGTTGAATCAAATTAACCAACCCGCCCCCTCCGGGCAGAGCCCTGCCCTCTGGGCGGAGTCTACCCCGACGCGGGCAGGAAATGCCGCAATTTATGATTTTTTAGTCCGCCTCATCTTACCCCAAACCAAGAGACTAGTCAACACCAGAATCACGGTAAGCATCCCCCATTGCGCCGGGGTAAGGCCGCCATAGCGAATGTCGCTCTCCGGCAAATCGGTCGCCCGTAAAAAATCGAGCAAAAATCGAGCCGTGGCATAAAACGCGAGCGAAAACGCGCTCACCAAGCCCCAGCGTAGTTTAATTAAGTGTTTGAAAAATATCGCGGTAAGAAAAAAAATAACCAAGGAAACCAAAGCATCATAGAGCCCGAGATCATGCCGCGCGCCATTGGGAAAATTAATTGCCAAGAAAAATGTGGAAAGCTTGCCCGGGTGATCGTGAATAAAAAAGCAGCCGAGC
The DNA here is from genome assembly GCA_964570525.1 of uncultured Gammaproteobacteria bacterium. Lineage (GTDB taxonomy): Bacteria > Patescibacteriota > Patescibacteriia > Magasanikbacterales > GWA2-37-8 > CAZMYO01. The sequence continues at coordinate 846 of CAZMYO010000045.1, forward strand.
CGCCCAATAGCCCAGCCGAACCACAAGCTGAAGAAGACTATATCCAGGTACGGTAAAAACTCGGCCCAAGAAAACTGGCGCAACTTTACAAACAGCCAAACCGCCACGGCCGCGCCAAACAACCCGCCCAAGGACGACGCTCCCCCCTGCCAAAACTTTAGAGTGTCGAGCGGGTGGGCTAAATAATAATCAAGATTATAAAACACAATATGAAACGCGCGCGCGCCGATAAAACCCGCGAGGAGGATCCAGACAGACAAATCCAAAAAGACCTCCTTGGAAAGAAGGTATTTTTTAGAAAGAGCAATCATCAGAAGCACCGCCGCGATAATCCCAAGCGCCACCATTAGCCCCCACACCTGTATCACCACCGGCCCGATGAGAATTGAGTTGTATTGAAAATACGGAAGCATACTTACTTTAAATACCCCATCACTTCTTCGGGTCTGTCCACCACAATCAAATAACTCTCGTCTATTTCGGAAATTGTCTTAAAATCTTTATATAAACCGTGAATAATATCCAAGAGCGGCTGCCAGAAGGAACGGCCATACAAAATAAGCGGCATGGGCGCGATCTTTTTTGTTTCTATGAGAGTCAGAAGCTCAAATAGCTGATGCATGGTGCCGAAACCGCCGGGAAAAAACACAAAAGCTTTAGACGGCGAGGTGATAATTAATTTACGAATGTAAGGAAACACAAAGCCGATGGATTTGGTAAGGTAATTGTTCACGCGCTCTTTGCCGTCAAAGCGCATGTTGATGCCGATGCTCTCGCCTCCCGCTTCAAAAGCGCCTTTGTTGGCCGCTTCCATAATGCCGGGGCCGCCGCCGGTGACAACGGAAAATTTATTCTGCGCCAAAAGTTTCCCAAGCTCGTACGCCGCGCTGTAATACGGCGTGCCGGGTATGATACTTTTCGTGCCAAAAATCGTGATCCCCTTGCTTATTTTAGTTAAAAATTCAAAACCTTCCACCAGCTCCGCCATGATACGAAAAACTTTCCAGTCGGTGCCTTCAGTACACAGCGGATTGTTGGGGTCGTTGTTGCAAATGTTGATACGATCTTCGGCGTTTTTTATTAAACCGAAGGCCTCTTCCGCGCCATCCACAATATGGCAATGACGCACATCCGCCTCGGAAATTGCGTGAATTTCATTGAGCGATTTAGCCCGCAAAAATTTTAAGAGCGGTTCCCAAAATTCCCTTCCCACCAAAACAATCGGCGAACGGTCCATTCGGCCAAGCTCCATATAGTCTACCACCTCAAAAAATTCGTCAAAGGTTCCGAACCCGCCTGGAAAATAGGCAAAAGCGTTGGCTGGGGCGGTGAGCATCACTTTCCTGGTAAAAAAATAATGAAATGCCACCGCGTGCTGAACATAGGGATTAATGCGTTGCTCGAGCGGCAACTGAATGTTAAGCCCCACCGACTCGCCCCCTGCTTCAAAGGCGCCTTTGTTGGCCGCTTCCATAATGCCGGGGCCGCCGCCAGTAATGGTAGTAAAACCATGCGTGCCGAGCATTTTCCCCAAGCTCTCGGCGATTTTATAGTACTTATTATTGGCTGGGATGCGCGCCGAGCCGAGCACCGTTACCTCCTTGGTAAATTGACCCAAAAACTGATAGCCTTCCACCATCTCGGCCATTACTTTAAAAATACGCCAGCTGTCGCGGTAATTCATCGGGGCGCCGGTGGTTTCAATGTGCTGCTCCTTATGAGAAGTTGCGTGAGGAAGCGCTGGAACCGCCGACCGCATAGCTTTTTTGGTAGGCATATATTTATAGTGTCATCAATAACTTATAAATTCTCTAAATAACTCCCCACCTGTAGCACAATACTCTCTCCCAACCTCGGCCCGATAATCTGCACCCCTACCGGCAACCCTCCCTTAGTCATTCCCGCTGGCACCGACAAGGCGGGTACACCAGCCAACGACGCCGGACTTACCATCACGTCCGCCAGATACAAGGACAGCGGGTCGGCTGATTTTTCCCCCAGACCAAAGGCGGGAAAGGGCGATGTTGGCGTTAAAAGCACATCAACTTCTTTAAAAACTTTGTCAAAATCAATTCTGATGAGAGTGCGCACCTCTTGAGCTTTTTTATAATAAGCATCGTAGTAGCCGGCGGATAAGGCATAGGTGCCAATGAGGATGCGGCGCTTTACCTCCTCGGGAAAACCTTGCGCCCGGGAATGGGAATACAACTTGTATAAACTCCCTCCCCCCTGTTTCCCCCCCTCGGGCAGGAGGGAGAATAGAGCGCGCACGCCGTAGCGCACGCCGTCGAGCCGCGCCAAATTAGAGCTGTCTTCGCTCGGCACAATAATATAATAAGCGGCCACGGCATATTTGGTATGCGGCAAGCTGACTTCTTTGATTTTACAGCCGGCAGCTTTAAGCCGTTCGATGCGCTCGCGCGCGATTGCCGCCACCTCCGGGTCCAGCAATGCTTCCCCGCCAGAGGCGGGTCCGCCTTGGGCGGAAAAATATTCCTTAGGAACACCAACTCGTAATCTTTTAATCTTTAAATCTTTAAATCTTTTAATCTCTTCGCTATATTTCGCCACTTCGTCCCCAACCGTTGTCGCATCAAGTACATCCTTTCCCGCAATCGTCTCCATCACTATCGCCGCGTCTGCCACCGTCTTCGTAATCGGTCCCACCGTATCCAAAGAGGAAGCCATGGACATAATGCCATAGCGAGAATTACGCCCGTAACTCGGCCGCAAACCCACGACGCCACAGAAACTCGCGGGTTGACGAATCGATCCACCGGTATCTTCGGCTATGGAATAAACGCACATGTTGTCCGCCACGGCCGCGGCCGAGCCGCCCGAGGATCCGCCGGCGACTTTGGAAAGATTATGCGGATTTTTTACCGGCCCATACATGCTGTTCTCGTTGCTCGCGCCGTGGCCAAACGTATCGCAGTTATTTTTTCCGAGCAACACTCCGCCTTGCTTACGAATTTTTCTGATGACGGTGGCGTCAAACGGAGGAATATAATTATCCAAAATTTTGGCCGCGCCGGTGGAACGAATATCTTTGGTGCAAATAGCGTCTTTCACCGCGAATGGAATGCCGGTGAGTGGTTTTGCCTCCCCCCGAGCAATCATTTCGTCAGCTTTCTTGGCTTCGATGAGCGCGGATTCGTCACAAACGGTAATAAACGCGTTAATTTCTTTATTACGCTCGTGGATGCGCGCCAAACAAGCCGAGGTGAGTTCGAGGGATGTAAATTCTTTTGCCCGGAGACCAGCAGAGGCTTGGGCAATTGTTAATTCGTTTAAATTCATAGTATTTGTCATTGCGAGGAGCGAGGGACGAGCGACACGGCAATCCCCTTGTTTTCAGAGCCAACTTTCCCATAGGCAGGGGGATTGCTTCGTCGTTCACTGCGAAGTTCACTCCTCGCAATGACAATGCTAATCGAAAACACCGGGAACAACCAGCTCCTCCATCTCCACCTCCGGCATTTGCTTGAGGAGTTTATCGCGCAGTTTACTTTCAACCACCACATCCTCCCGATATACATTTTCCAAACCCGTTACTTGAAACGTCGGCTCAACATTCGTCGTATCCACCTCATTCAAAATTTTCATATAATCCAAAACCGCCGAAATAGTTTCGGCGTGCCGTTTTTCTTCTTCCGGAGCAAGCTCCAAGCGCGCGAGCTCGGCAATTTTCTTTACTTCTTCAATGGAGATGGACATGGATTCTAACGTAAGTACTAACGCGGGGTAGTATACTAAAAAAGCCTAACCTAGGCAAATGACTAACTTGAAAAGAAAAACGCTCGAGGGAAACTCGAGCGTACGGTTGCGGGCTGCTCCTAGAGATTGGGCGGCCATAACCCATGGCCTTTTCCTTCACGGTAACCGAAGAAGCGGTAGCGGGGAGGCCAGGGCTGATCATCATCCGCGACCAGCGTCAGCACCAACTCCCCTTCCTCCATCTGGAGGACTGGGAACAAGCGCTTACCTTTACAGCGCTTATCCTTATTGCGCTCATCTTTATTGTGCTCGCAATCGCAATGCATCAGCGACCCCAAGGCGACGATTGGGTCACGGCAGTGATCTTGAGGAGGTTTGCTGGCCAAAGCAATGAGTTGATCGACATTTCCAGGGGTGAGCCTTCTTCCCTTCAGATTTTCGCGCACATGACAGGTTAAAGAAGCGCCAACAGCAGGATAAACCAGCTCAAGCCTTACCTCAACAGCCGGATGAAGCACCGGGGAAGGTAAGGACAAGATGCGGGGACTGACGCGACTGAAATCACACACCGAATCACACACCGCAATCCGCTGGATACGCGGACGACCGTAGAAGACGGTAACGTAGCATGGTTCGTTGGAAATCGGGTTCCGATCGTTGAGCTCCGCTCTTGTCCGCATGTTTCTTGCCTCCTAACAATCTGGAGAATTTATAACAGAGACAAACGGTTTTGTCAAGAAAAACTTTGAAAAAACTTTGAAAAACTTTGACAAAAAAGCCCGGCTTTGGTATGAATACTAATCCCTCCCAGTTTCTTCAGCCGAAGGCTGATCCGCCTATGGCGGAAAACAAGCATAAAAAAGATGCAGATAATTACTCACTCCGACAGTGAAACAAAAGAGTTTGGAAAAAAAATCGCCTCCACTTTGCGCGGGGGCGATATTGTTTGTCTCTACGGCGAGCTCGGCGCCGGAAAAACTACCCTGGTAAAAGGCCTGGCCGAGGGCTTAGGCGTGAAAGAAGAAATAACCAGCCCCACTTTTACGCTGATGAATGTGTACGAAGTCCAAAGTCAAAAGTCTAAAGTCAAAAGTCTAGTGCACATCGACACCTACCGTTTAAAAAATGCCGAGGAGCTGATCCAAATCGGCGCGGAAGATTACTTGGGACAGCCGGATACCGTGACAATTATCGAATGGCCGGAAAAAATTGAGGAGCTTTTGAAGGGGGAAAAATTGATTAAAATTACGCTCGAGCATGGGGAAAAAGGTCAAAGAAAAATAATTTTGTAAGCCTATTATTAAACTCTGTTTCACTTTTGTATTTTCGTAGCTTTCGTATTTCGTACATTACACAAACTTCTCAAACTTTTTCGCGAGCCATTCTTTAAACCGGCTCCCCCACCCGCGGTTAATCCAACGCTCTACTTCCAATGGCTCCGCTTCCTCCCGCCAGCCCTCGATAATTGCGTTCAGATCACTCACCATTTGCTCGTCATTAAAATAAACCCCGGCCTCCTCATTGAGAAAAAAGCTCCGCGCTGTAAAATTGGCGCTGCCCACAAACCCGGCTTTACCATCCATGGTGATGGCTTTGCCATGATTCATTTTTCTCGAGAGATAAATTTTTCCGCCGGCTTTGTGCGTTAGCCCAAAATACGCTCGGGCAATCCATTCCATAATTTTATAGTCTGGTCTCACCGGTAAAAAAATATTCACCTTCACCCCGCGCGCCCTGGCTTTAGCCATAAGCTCCAAAAAATGCCGATCCGGCGCGTAGTAAGGCGTGAGCAAATTAAAACTCTCCTTGGCTAACGAGAGGCCCCGCACAAACAAACGCTTGAGCGGAGAATAACGCGAATAAAGCGGCGTGCGCAGGATAAAATTAAATTTTTTCCGCCACTCCTCAATCCCGACCGCGAGCTTGGGATGCAACAGATGACGCACCTTGTTCTTATCCCCACCCGCGCGGATATAGCTCCGCGCGAACCCCCGCACAAGCGGCCTCACTACGCGGCCGGATAGACGCAGATAAATATCATACCACTCGCTAAATTTTGCCGAGACGTTTACTCCGCCCACAAAAGCGGTTGTTTCGTCAATAATGAGAACCTTGCGGTGATTACGCCGCCAGAGCCGATCAAGCCAATTACCCAGCCGCCACTCCGGATGGAATTTGTTATACCAGCACACCTCTACCCCGGCCCCCCGCATCCGCGCCAGGGCAAGCGAGGACAAATAAAAACTACCCACCCGATCTAAAATTAGCTTGACTTCCAGACCGGACTCGGCTTTGTCGCATAATGCATCTACGAAACGCGAGCCTACGGCATCGTCAACAAAAATATACACTTCCCAATAGATGGATTTTGTGGCGAGGGATAGCGCCTGGCGCATCGCTTCCCAGGCCTCGATGGTGGTGCGATAAAATTGATAAGTAAATGGCGCGGATTGCATAACGATAGTATACCTTTAAACCAACCATTAAAAAAGAGAAAGCCCGATTGGCATCGGGCACCACCGAGAGATGGCAGAGATGATTAGTCGCGGAAATCAATGGCTAGCTCCGGCTGATCCCATTTTAGATCAGCGCCGATTCCTTGAGAAAGAACGGCCTCGCATTGAAGAATAATCCGTAATTCTTTGGATTCGGTATCGTAATATACGCGGGCGGGCTTGGCTTTGGTCACTGACCACCTAAAGTAACCGTGCGTTACCGTACGCGCGTTGCCCATAGCCTGTTCCCAAAATTCGGGAGAGAGCAGTTGGCCGAGTACACTCGCGTGAGCGGAAGAAAGTTTTGGCAGGCAGTAAGTTATGTTGAGCGTCCGGGTGGCGCAATTCCACACCACAGCCCTCGCCTTGTTTAAATCAAGAAATTCACCGAGCCACTTTCTGCGGTTTACAGGGTCCATTATTTTTCTCCT
>CAZMYO010000046.1:0-3874 GCA_964570525.1 uncultured Gammaproteobacteria bacterium
ATTTCTTGATTATACACATCACCGCCCGCAAGCAGCGTAGTTAATTTTTTGTTATCCATTTTCACCATACCGATGGCCAGCAAATCACCATCTGCTTCAAGCACATCAATTATTTCACCGTGGTTGAAGGTGCCGAGAATCTTTTTGATGCCGACGGCCAAGAGACTCTTGCCGTTTTTCAGCGCGGTGCTGGCGCCCGCATCCACGACAAGCGAGCCGGAGGAAATATTGGCCGACACCAACCAACGATCGCGTTTCCCCAGAGTTGTGGCGTGAGGCAAAAAGAGCGTGCCGATAGATTCGCCAGCGAGCACACGCTGAATAACCTGCGGATTACGGCCATTGGCAATAACCATAGTGACGCCAAAAGCCGACGCCAAGCGCATGGCGCGGAGCTTGGCCAACATTCCCCCGCTACCGTGTTCGGAGGTCGTCTTGGGTCATACGCAAATCATCTGGAGAGGAATAGCTTTTTCACCAAATATCCTCCCCACCCGAAACAGGAAGAATTTGATGTCCCGTACCCCTCGGACCAAGGCTCGGAAACCTTTGAGTTTGGCATTGAATGATTCAGCCGAAGCATTGGTGCTCCGTTTATTGAAATAGTTAAGTACCGTGTCTTCGTGGGCTTTGATCGATCGAGCGGCCACGATAAAAGACGCGATATTTTTTTCGGCAACTTTTTGATACCAATTTTGTAAGTTTTCTTTGGCTATTTCTTTGGTGGTTTTGTTTTCATACCAGCCTCGAAGCAGCATCGATAGTTTGTAGGCTTCGTGGATCGCTGGAAATTCTTGGAATAAAACTTTGGCTCGCTCGGCTTGTCGCCCAGTCCATTTGCTTGATGTTTTGAAGAGCAAGTGGAAGCTTCTTTGCAGGAGTTGTTTCTTGCTGTCGCCGTTGGCAAATAATGTCGGCTCGTATATTTTCTTTTCTTTCTTGGCGGCGATAATCGCTTCGCTTTCTTCTTGGAGAGCGTCTCGACGAAAGGCGCCTCTCACTTCCTGGAGCGCTTCGCTCACGAGCTGTCCGACATGGAACCGGTCGGTGACAATGTCGGCGTTTTTAAACGAGGCTCGAATGATAGCGTCCATGGCGTTGCTCATGTCGAGCGTCACTTCTTTGACCGACAGTCTCTTTTCTTCTGGTATTTTGCTTAAAACACCAATGATATCAGCGGCTTTAATACCTTCAACAATCGCCACCAAAGATCCTCGGCCACCCTTACCCGCCTTGTTAGTGACGATGGTGTACAGCTCACCATTGGTGAGCGCAGTCTCATCAATGCTTAAATTCGGGCCAATATTTTTGGCAAACAAAATCCATTTGTCGGCGTGGTCTTTTTGATCCCACGAATGATACCCGCTCAAATGGTCTTTGTATTGTTTTTCAAAGTCTTTGATCGGGAGGCGCGCTGACACGGCGATAGAAGCCAGTGAGACCGGTTGTTCGTCCGCCGTCTGCTTTTAAAAAATTCGCGAATTCGGTCGCGAGCTGGGTGCCGGGAAACGTTAACGGGATATCCCGTTTTAATAATTCCTTTTGTCCCTCAACTTGCCAGTAACGACGACGAAAGGTAAGGAGCGTCCGCTTTCCCCGCAAGGGAAAATCGGTGATGGTGATGTCGTGGAATCCCTTGGAATTGATTTTTGTTTTGTGGTCTCGGTCTGTGACCGGCGGATCATCTTTCTCTTCGAGGGTAATGTAGACATTGTTTTCATCCTTGTCGCACTTCATGATTTCAAAGTATTCCAAGGTCTTGTCTGGCAAAAAAAGCGCCAGCACCGATTCGGCTGGGTCTGACATAGTGGTGGTAAGATTATTATTTAAAAACCCTACCACCAGTATACCGGATTAGTGACTATCCCTCCAGCTAAATTGCGTATGATCCGGGCTTCTCCCTGAAACGCACTGCTCTTGGAAGCAAATCTAAAAGTCAGTCGAGGTGGGATTGGCATGACATGAGTCGGTTTAATATTTCTCGATTTGATCTGGTAATAAATTAACCTCAGCAACTGTTCTCCCATCGCTATCAGTAAATTCGATCCTATAAGCTTCTCGTGGCTTAATAAAATTCATAACTACCACGCCAAGCACTCCTTTTTTGAGATCGTGCTCAGGAACGTCAATTTTTAATTTAATTGTATCATTAATGTTAAAATTCATAGTTTTCATTTTACAAATAATGTTGTTAATGAGGGGGTATCAGACCCCACTTTAAAAATCCACCCCGTTGTTATTACACCGCTCGCTTTTGGTCCATTCACAATCATATCTACAGAAAAATTTTCCCCATACTCATCAACTCCCCCAACTCGCGGACTGTTTTCCAATAAGCCCCTTTTAATCTGACTAATCAGTTCACTATAATTAGACAAATTAAAGCCTAATTTTGAATCAAATACTAACGCTTTATTTTTACCGAGAGGATGATTAGGATTAAGCGCGTACTCAGTAAGTTTTCTAACATCTGTTAGTGCCTTCCCTGCATTAAGTAAGTAGGTTTTTCCACCACGAGAAATTACTTTTGAACTTGACCTCATTATGTTCTCGGCCACTTCCTTTCCAACCATCTTCGCCACCTTTCCAGCTTCCTCGCCAATCTTTTTAACGGCTTTTAAGGCAGCGTCGTCGAGCGGTTTGAGTGTTTTTCCAGCCAGACGGGCATTAGAACTAGTGATCCCCGGTAGAAAAGCCAACATCCCAATATTTAGCCGTTCTTCTTCGGTTAGTTTACGTTGTCCAAATAAGGTCTCTCCGGTTAAAGAGGCAAATACATCTGATATATCACCGGTAAAAAACGGGTTATAATCCAGTGCTTCCCAGGCTAGATTGCCTACGTTTTTCGCAGCCTGCTTGATAACATTCTTTTCTTCGCTTATATGGATAGTTGAAATGACGCTGGAAGTCTGCGTGTTGGTCGTGACCGGCACAGTGAGATTAATATCATTGCCTATTGTTGCACTCAGCTGCTTGGCGTAGGCAGTAACCGTATTAATCGGGGTGAATAGATCTTTTGGTTTTTTATTCAAAAATTGTCCCCAATTCGTCACCCCCACCGCGTAGGAGTAATTCCTGGCATCACTCTCCGACAACCCTTTGCCCACGTTGGTTTGTCGGTCGAGCATATTCGTAATACTCTCTTTTTGTTTGTCAGTGAGACCAGAACGAAACGGTACGTTCCAGGTGTACGTGGTTGGTAGAGCGGGTATGACCGCAGCAATCGTGAAGTTGGGTGTCGGCTGCACTGCTGGTGGTGAATACGTAATTGTCTTCACCATGAATGAATTGTCTTGGTAGATTTGTTCGGGTGTTCTCCCCTTCGCTCGTTCTTGTTTGAAGTAGGTTTGAAATTCGGTCGGTGTCGGATTGGCATAGACCTGATTGGGCTGGTACTGGAGAGATCCCCGGTTAAAGCTTCCGGTCCACGGTGTTTTGTTGCTAAAGGCCGAGGGCTTGTCAAAAGCCAGATTAGAGATCTTTGTTTTAGGAGTATCGTGTGAGATAGCGAGCCAGCCTAATTGGCTGTAGAAGTCAGCCATGGTGGTATCGTCGAGAATGTAGATGGTTTGATCGTTGGGGTTGTACATTTGGGCAGGTCTAAATGACCAACCTAAAGGGTGACCAGTGCCGGGGATACCTTTGGCGTACAGTTCGGGGGTGGCGGGTAGTTTACCACTCATGAGTACATCATATTGCATCTGCCATTGTTGGAGAAGTGGCATAGCTCCACCAGTAGTACCTCCGCCGTGCGTAGCGGTCCACCCGGCCGTGTAACTGCCGCGTTCGACCGTGGGAATATTATTGTCCTTGCCAAAGATACGTTCTAGTTCAATAACGTCGGCGATATCATGCCAGACATTACCAGTAACCA
>CAZMYO010000047.1:0-3235 GCA_964570525.1 uncultured Gammaproteobacteria bacterium
CCTGGTACTTCAGGAGGTGCTCGCGCTCCTCCTTGCCGTTGTGGGCGCCCGCCTCCTTCGCGCGAGCGACCATCACGTCACCCTTGACGGACTTCTCGTCTCCCTGGAGGAAGTTGAGGATGTCGTAGGTGCGGCCGCCGACGGTCATGGTGGTGGGGAGAGCGGACGCGAGCTCGTCGCACAGGACCTGGACCCGTCCCGTGTTGTCCGAGCTGATCAGGACACGGACACGCTCTTCGCCGAGCTGCTCGATGAGGTGTGCCCACTTCCGGAAGTCATCCATGAAATTGTTCATGGGCTTTCTTTCTGCCCTTTTTTCCAAAGGGCTCACTCCTCGCCGACATGGCAAAGAGGAAGCGCTGGTTTTTCCAGCCTTCGTTTGAACCTACTTTAGATAAAATAAGGCCAAAGAAAGCTGGAAATTATTAAAAGAACTACTACTTTGACACTATCATAACAAAAAAGTATAGCATAAAGCTTAGTCAGTCAATCGGCTATACTGAAAAATTACAGCGCGGTCTCCAAACCAGTACTTAATTTCATGTTCCGCTTCGGCCGTGGTTTCGGAAGCATGCACCAAATTCATCACCGCCCTTTTTTCCGAGTTGGCGACAGCCGGGGAATCGGCGGAATAATCACCGCGAATGGTACCCATATCGGCGAGATACGGAAGAGTAACACCGCAAATTTTGCGTACCATATCCACCGCGTGTATCCCTTCTACCACCATGCGCACGAGGGGAGCCGACACCATAAAATCAACGAGCCAAGCCCGCACCATCTTGCCGATCTCTAAATCATCATCAGTACCCAATTTTTCTTTGGCGCTTAAACCGTACTTTTCATAGGTACCAAGCGTTTTTTGTCCTAAACGGCGGATCCAGGCTTCGTCCTTGGGATAGTGCGCGTCAATTTGCTCGCGGGTCGGCTGGAACATCTCGAGAGCCGCAATTTTTAAATCCCGCTGTTCAAAGCGGCGAATAATCTCGCCAATCAAGCCTTTGCGCACGCCATCGGGCTTAATCATTACATAAGTTCGTTCTTTTTTGAAATCCATAAAGATATATTTAGATTAACAGCCTTACTATAGCAGGAAATAGCCGGGCGGTCAACCCCGCACCAGAGCGGTGCTGGGTCAATACAATACCGCCAGTCTAAACTGCACCGTATGCGCGAGTTTGTTTGTCACCACCAAAAGGCTGGCCAGAACAATCGAGCTGTCAGTGATACCCCGACGAAAACAATACTGCTTCACCACCCGGCCGAGCTTCACGCGCTTCGCCCTCGTCACCGCTAAATCGTTGGCCAACTCCCCCGCTCGCCGTGTTTTTACTTCAATAAAATAATAATCGCCGCCTTTCCGGGCGACGATATCCACTTCTCCGGCAACCGCGTGGTAATTGCGCTCAATAACGTAAAACCCTTGCCGCGCCAGAAACCCGCAGGCTTGGGCTTCGCCCCAGTCGCCGAAATTCTTGTTTCTCCGACCCATAAAAAATCACTTTTTCTTAGGAAGATACTTTTCCCTGTTCTCGCGCTCCTTGTTTTCCGCTTTAATTTGTGGCAGGCGCTTTACCGCGTACCACAATATACGACCTAACCAAATCGCCAAAACCACCACCCACAACAAAAGCCAAAATCGCCAGCCTAAAACAAGCACTCGTTCCTGCCGAAAATAGAACCAGAGGAGTCCAAGTATGCCAAGGGTAAGGGTACAGCGGCTTAAACCGGCAAAGACTGCTTGGAGCGCTTTAGCTTCTTGATGGCGCCGCAAGAATAACAGAACCAGACCGGCTAGGATTAAAGTTAGAAAGAGAACAATCCAAAACCAGCGCACGGCGTGCGTGGCGAGCTCTGGCTGGCTGAACCAGTAAGAACTATGAAATAAATTTCTTAGTGACATAAATTTTACAATTTCTTAAAAATTAAACAATAATGATAATCTCCTACGGAAAATTGCTCGGCGAACTCAAGCCCGACTTCGCGCGCCGGCGCTTTTAAGCTTTCCGGATCCACCATGAGCTCGGGCGGCGGACCCAGGGGGCCGAGCTTCTTTGCCCAGTCGGCAATTATGAGAAATCCGTCCTTATGCAATAGCCGCGCGCCCTCTTTGAGTACCGAGAGTTTATCTTTTACTAAAAACATTACGTTCACCAAAAAACAGGCGTCCAGGCTTTCGGCGGCAATGGGAGTTTTTCCTACCGCTTCAATATCCGACCAGACCGCCTGCACGTTGTCGTAGCCTTCGCTACGCACCCGACTCTTAATACTATCCAAAATGTTCTTAACAATCTCCACCGCGTATACCACGCCGGTTGCACCAACCACGCGCGCGGCCGGAAAAACAAAATGTCCGGTTCGGCCGCAACCCAAATCGGCGACCCGCATGCCGGGGGCGAGAGCGATCTTCTCAAATACTTTATATGGATCAATGAGGGCGTTGCCTGAATGCATACGTATTAACGAACAAAAATCTTACCAATCGTCCCCAAAAGAAATCCGCCGAATAAATTAGTAATCAACAAAAATCCTATAAAAATCAAGGCCAGGCCAATCAATTTGTAGAGCAACCGACTGCCGCCGCTGGTTCCCAGATGCTCTTCGGCCCAAGAGTTGGTGCCGAAATTTTCAACCAGCCACTGGGTTTTGATGATCATGCCAACCCCGAGGAGGGCGGCTATGATGCCGATAAAATATCGCATACCGAATAATCTGGATAAAATAAACTCTTTAAAATTTTACCATTTATCAATAAAAAAGAAAAGCCCCAAGCAGAAACGTGTTCCGCAGGGGGCTCAGATGGTGGCCGAGAGCGCGCATAGAACTAGCGCGCAAGGCTTCTTTCGTGTTCTTCGATGGTGATACACTGACACTCGCCTTGCTCGCACTCCTCTTTGTAGGCAGCGCGGAGACGATCTGCGAGATCGCGAAGTTGCTCGGCCGTCGGAAAGGATTGACTGTTGGGCTTGCTTGCCTTGTACATTCTAATCTCCTCCAAGAAACTGTATTCTCTGCGGCACCATTACCGCAGAGATTATCGGTTTCTCACGATTCCGATAATGTTTAAATATAGCGTATTTTATGGATTTTGTCAAGAGCAAAACAAAAAACAAACAAAAAATCAGCGTTTCTGCTGTCTTTTACCTCAAATCTTATGGATTCTTTGATTAAAAATTTTTCTTTTCTTCTTTCTCCTAAAACATGGTTCCCGCCAGAGGCGGGCAGGCGAGCCGAC
>CAZMYO010000048.1:0-2148 GCA_964570525.1 uncultured Gammaproteobacteria bacterium
AATTAGTCCCTAAGCATTTTCTAAAATTTTATGAGCTTTCTTTATATTCTTAAGAGCGCAAAATTTAATAGAAACTATACTGGGGTGACTGAAAATATTGAGAAAAGACTAAAAAGTCATAATGAGGAAAAAGTTAAATCAACCAAAGCATGGTGTCCGTGGGTTATAGCGTATATGGAAGAATACGCCACGCTTAGTGAGGCAAAAAAGCGCGAATGGTTTTTGAAATGTACCCCGCAGGGCGGTAAAGAGAAGAAGAAAATTTTAGAAAATGCCGGCCCCTAGGTCTTCGACCGGGATCCCGGCTGAAAGCATAGGGAAATCCCGGCCAATGGCCTAGGGAAGGATGCGGGGCTTGATCCTGACGAATTTGACGAGGACCTTCCTCCGCATAAAGCTGCGGACAGGCACAGCGAGCAACCCGCCTGCGCCGACCTGCGCTTCGCCGATGGCTACGGCAAGGCATGGGCTTCGGCAGGCAGGAAAAAACTCGCCGATATTCTTTAATCACAACATCCTTACAAACTGGAGTTTGTAAGGATGTGGTAAAAATATAAATACAACATCAATATGCGACTAAACATTTTTTTCAAATTGATAATAGCGATAGCGGTCTCGGAGGCCGCGGGAATAGTAGGCGCAGTGTTTACTACTCCGGCGGTGCAGTCAAGTTGGTATGCCGGGATCATAAAGTCTGCACTTAATCCTCCGGCGTGGGTGTTCGGTCCGGTCTGGACGACACTGTTCGCGCTCATGGGTATCGCCGCGTTCCTCGTCTGGTCCTCCTACGACAAGGCTTCGGAGGATAAAAAGAAAGGGGTAAAATTCGCGCTTAGCATATTTCTTGGCCAGCTGGTACTCAACACACTTTGGTCAATAATCTTTTTTGGTCTGCGCAGTCCGGCCGGTGCGTTGATTGAGATCGTGTTCCTCTGGCTTGCCATTCTCGCTACCATCGTTGCTTTTGCAAAAATCTCTAAACCAGCCGCTTGGTTGCTTTTGCCATACATTCTTTGGGTCAGCTTTGCAATGTATCTCAACTACGCTATTTGGGTATTAAATTAGGCCTATGAGGGGTTTTTAGGCGGCGGGATTTTTTTTCAAAATTTCAAAATCATTCAAGACAAAAAAGGCGGCGGTAAGAAGTAGTATACTTGAAAAGACAAGATTAATACTGCCAAATCCGGCGACAAAATAGTTAAATATAAAGTGGATAAAAGAGGCGATTATGATTCCTGAAACAAGAGGAGCATGATGGGTTTTCAGGGCGTGAACTTTAGCCCAGTAATAGCCGACAATCGCCGAGGTGAGAATATGAAGAAGGGTCGCGCCGACGAAGCGGAGAAGAAGAACATTCAGGGCGGGGTAGGGGGAGGCGCTGTTTGCGTGGATTGTGTCTATAATAATTAAGATATTTTCAACTGTTGCGAAGCCGGCGGCCACGGTAATCATATAAATCATCGCGTCAATCGGTTCGTCAAAAGACGGATTCCCCCGAACCGAGGACCAGGCGGCAAAAAACTTAAAAACCTCCTCAATAAGAGCCAACCCCAGAAAATAAACAATCAGATTATCGCTCCCAACCGCGTCTTTGAAAAAAATTTGGGCAATTAAAGCCGGAACGGTAAAGATTATTCCAAAACCGAAGGCGCGGAAAAGAAGCTTCTTCGGTTCCGGATGAATGTCTTCCTTCAAAAAGAAAACCAGCCAGACAAACGCCGGAAGAATGGCGGAGACGATTAGGACAAAAATGGCCGCTATTGACATTTTTTATTTATAAGCATATGATGACGAGGTCAGGTTAGTTCTTTACATTCATTTTAACATAAGGAGGCAGACAATGTGTGAAATTTTACCCATCTACCCTTCGGTAGATGAGATTTTTGAGCTTATGCTTGATGGCGACGCTCCCGAGAATCAGCCGCTTGAGATGGTGCGACGCGACGGTTACGACCCGATTGGCTGGCAGCATAAGGGCCCCGTGATCAAGGGGCGGCATACCAAGCGCTTCAAGCTCGTCGAGATCGGCTACTGCCGGAACTTCGACGAGGTGCGGCGTAAGCTCGGGGAGCATGGCGAGATCCCTGAAGGTCAGTGGCGCGAGGCCTTAAAGGCCGCGTACCGATCTGACGGCAGGGGACCCGTTGG
>CAZMYO010000049.1:0-5862 GCA_964570525.1 uncultured Gammaproteobacteria bacterium
AAGCGGTCAATTTCTTTAGCTGACATAGTGAGCAGTGTCATAGCCTGAACGGTTAATGAGTAACCGACCAGTATACCCTGATTTAGGAGGGTAGGACATTTCTACTTGGGGATGCTAGGACATTATCACTTGGGGTTGACACTTGTTTTAGTGAAATTTTTCTAGTACTATAAACTAAGATTAGGCAAAAGTCAACTTTCAACTATGGCTATAGAATCAAAATATCGTCCTGAAAACCAAATTGCTGATGACCCTGAAGCAGAACTCGCTGCCTTATTTGAGGAACAGAAGCAAAGACTTAGCCCTGATGAAGCAGGTGCTGCTTTGGCTGGAAAAAGACAGCTATCAAATATTGAGGGAGCTCAGGCGAAGAGCCAAATTGACACGATAGAACAGCCTCGGGTTTTTCTAAATATAGAGCAGGCTGATCAACCTAAGAGTTTCAAACAGCGACTGGCTGATCGACGCATACGCCTGATTATAGCCGATGCCACCACCTATGAGGGAAAAATACGCTTGGGAGAAGATCAAATCCACCAGCTAGCGACTAATCTTTCGACTGAACAACTGCGCCGTTTTCCAGAGATCATTATCTCGGCGAGGGACCAGCTGGTAACCGCGCTTGCAAAGTTATGCGAGTATCCAGATATTAATAGTGGGAAATGGGAGGATATTGACCAAGTTTTTTCTTTTTTTTCGGCCCACCCCGTTATTATTGATGAACTGCTCCATGATGGGGAAGTCCTTAGCTGGCAAGATCAAATTTTTAGTAGTTATTTTCTGTCCCCTGGTACCCAGCACCTTGCTCCGGGGGTAGTAAATAAACTACATATGGATCCCCGACGGGCGCGGCAGCTAGCGTGGCACGCTATTTCCGAAACAATTAACCACCCCGAAAGGAGAGATCATCAACACGACGGTTCGTATGTATTTAATATTAACCAAGGGATTACTGATTTTCATCTGGAAGAAGAAGCCAAGGAACGCTTAGTGGCAACTAAGGTACTCATAAAATTAAAGAGTGATTACCCTTGGCAAACTGCAGAGGATTTTCGGGAAGAATATAACCTGTCCACCGCCGAACTCCAGGAGATCGTTCGCGCTCATGAGCCGGAAATGCAAGAAGTTCTGCGGCAAGCGGCTCTGCGAATCCCCCAAGATCCAGAAATTATTATTCGTTTTTACGGAAGTTATCAACGTGAATTCGGACTTTTAAACACTGAGTGGTTTGAGCAGCAACCCCAATCCGCAAGGGTAATGGCGGTCACTAGATTAATTACCAGAGAACAGGGTCATGGACTGGCATTTACATTACTTGACCGTTTTGACTGGTCGGATGAAGCTCGACACGAAATATCTCAAAGCATCTTTAGCTCTCCGGAGAAGTTTGACTATTTATGTCGCCTCGGAAAGTTATATCAAGCTGAACCAGCAATCATGGCGCTTATCATTGAAACGTTGCTTAGAAAACACGATAGTTTGTCTGACAAAACCCCGGAGCAAGTGAAGGCATACGTAAAAATTTCTCAACAGATTTCCGAATCGCCAGTCCAGGAAATAGTCCGTTTAAAAGATGACCTGATTAATCAGGTTTTATCGACTGACAACCCGGAGGAAGTATATGAGGCAATTAGTAATATTTTTGTTAGAAATAATCTTCCCACAATTGGAAAATTATTCCAGGTATTTGAAATATTAAATCCCCCTGGACGAGTCCAGCAACTAATCCATAACCACTCCAGTCCCGTGTTACAACAGGCCTCCACCAGTCGAAGGCGCAGAATACTTTTTGAAGACTTGTTGCGAGTGCATGTGGCCGGGGGCAACCGGTCATTAGAAAATTTTTTGCAAATCCTACAAGTGGGAAGTCCCCTCATTGAGCGCCAGCACCACGATCCAGCTGCATTATCGGAAAATGAGCAGCAACAATTATGGCATATCTTAAAAAAATTTAAGACGGTCGTGGATGTATCATTGCGCGACCAACGTAATCTATACCCTGCATTAAGCACTGACTCATTAGTTACGGCTTACGAACAATTATACCTACAGCTGGGAGTAAAGGATGGTCAAACCATGGCGGAGCGGGTTGTCGAAATGTACGCTCGGCCGCTTGGATTTAGTAATGTTCCGTCTGTAGTGGAGGCCATGCAAAGGGATCGGATTAATGCTGATAAGCGCGGACGGTCATTAGTAGAAAAAGGTTTCTGTTTAGAGGCCGGGGATTTAATAAAAGGATCTCAGGGGGGATATTTAGAAAATCAACTACAAAACGGCCTGGTCGCTAAGGAATTTTTAGGAGCTGGTTCCGATTCTGATCTCACTCCGCTTGATACCGATGTAGAAATGTTCCAAAGTCCAACGACCGGTTCTTTGGCTGCTAATTATCAAAATATCTGGTTGGCAAAAGGGTATGGGGATATACTTTTTATCATTAAAGACAGAGGCCAGTTTCAAAGAACCACAGCAGACCAGAGAGCTAAATATGATCGGTCGCAGTACGAACTGTTTGCCGCTGGAGTGTGGGGAGAAAGCCATTATGGCATTCGCACGGGTATCCCCGCTACCGAGGTCGATTTTATTATTCTTAATGCTGAATTTAACTCTCAACAACGTCAGCATATCTATTACAGCATCGCCCAAAATGGCTATTATATGCCCATCGTAGAAAAAGACGGTTCAGTAGCCTTTACACCCGAGATGTTTGATGAATACCGCAAAATTTTTGCTGGTATTGAGCGCTTTAATGGGGGACCTTTAAATTTTGTGTCGTCGGCTGGCGAATCATATGCCGACGAACTCCAGGTGATCAAGGAATTAAAAAAATCCGATGCCGACCGGCTGGTCGGCCTGAAAAAGGAAGTCCGTTCGCTGGTCGTTGAGGTATTGTCAGAGTTCGGAATCCAATTGAAAGATGAGCATGATGAAAGCTTGGCCGGAGCAGAACTATTAGACGTCGGTTCAACAGGCAGAGGCACAAACGTTGGCGGTGAAGGCGATTTTGACTTAACATTGAAGCTAGACGCTTCGGATTATGACAAGGTTAGGGCAATAGGTTCAAAAATTATACAGCGCCTCGGCGCTCAAACAACTCAATCTGCTTCGTTCGCGCGGCAACAAAATAATTATTTGTTGCGATTTTTCGGAACGAATGTCTTAAGTGAAAAAGGAATAGATATTGATATCGTTTTTGTAAGGAAGTCCGATGTCAATATGTATGCCTCGCAAGATGCTATTGGTGATAAGCTGGATAGTATTGGTGAGCATTATGGAGCCGGGGCTTATGAAGAAGCCATAGCCAATATTCTCTTAGCGAAGCACTGGCTCAAAGAAGCTGAAGTATATAAGAAGGGCGCTTATGCTGAAGGAGGCTTAGGAGGAATCGGCGTGGAAAATTTAGTTTTGGCGTATGGGGGTAATGTAGGGAAAGCTTTTAAAACTTTTTATGACGCTGCCCGCGGGCGCAGTGGTACGATAAAACCATTTGAGCAATTCAAGAAAGACTTTAAGCTGTTGGATGCGGGGATGAACTTGCGATCAAATCAATATGATAATTTTATCGACAACATGACTGAACAGGGCTATCAAAAAATGCTGCGAGTTGTTCAGGATAAATTCCCAGAAGTAATTTCAAATTCAAAAAGACAACTTCCCCTCAAACAATAGTCGTAGAGAGGTAAACACATCCATTCCCTGTTTCTTACAGGTTTCAATGATGGACAGGAGAAGGGCGTGGCGCGTAGCGCCGCGTTCACTTCTGAAACAACCCGATACTTTCTGTTTCACCTTGGCTTGTCTGATAGCTTGTTCGGAACTGTTGTTGTGAAACGGAATATTCGGTTGGGTTAGGAAGTGAAAAATTTTGGAGTCATGTTTTTTGATCCTTTTTTGTAGTCGTTTGGTTTCGCGACCAGTTACCGACTCGGCAATCAGCGCCGCCAAGGCGCGATCGTACCAGACGATCACTCGCTGGCGTAGGATCGGATCAAAACCAGCCGTCCAAAGCCTAACCTGCGCCCGCTCGGAAGATTGTAGAAGCCGTTTCAATTCATAGGCCCAGCGGCTTTTATCGGTTTCCAGGCAGTAGTTCAGGTCACGTAGCAAATGGGCATGACAGAGTTGGTGATTGGCGGCGGTAGTGTTGTTTTGAGCGCTCCAGCAGTCGTGGACCAGGGTGCCGGTGTAGTCTTCGCCCCAGTGTTGTTTGACTACCGCGTAGCCACGACCAGGATTTACCACATAGAAACTGGCCGCTTGGTTTTGCCAGACCCATTGCCACCAGGTGGCTTTCTCCACTCGCACTCCGGTTTCATCCCCGCCCACCCAGGCTCCTTGTTTAACCAGCGAGCGAATGTCGGTCTGGAGTGGTCGACCGAGCGCCTCGGCCCGAGACAAAATGGCGTCGACGGTCCCTTCAGCCGGGGTGATTTCCAAGAGATCAGTTATGAGTTGAGTCAGACGTTTAAAGGGCAGATGATGGACGACATTCAGATAGGCTACTAGCGATTGGAAATGATTACCGAATTGAAACGAAGCAGTAACGTGGTCAGGCCACGCGCCCGTGGAACGGGCGCCGCATCCCGGACACGACACTGCTTCGTTCTGGTACTCGGTGACCAACAGACGTATGGGCGGAATGTCCGCTACCTGGCGTTTGTCCCAGACTAGTCCGGCTACGCCGGACAGAGACGTGCCACAGGATAGGCAGGCCTCCGGGCGACAAACGATCACGGTGTCGGGGTGTGCTACCTGGGTGCGGGTGTGCCCGGCATGGCCGGGCTGACCGCCGCTCGGGCGGCCACTCACTCCCCGCACTGACTGATTCCGGCGGGGAGGAGAAAAATCAGATGACGGCGGTTTGGAACTATTGGAACTGTTTTTTTCGAGAGCGGCGATACGGGATTCAAGAGTGAGAATATGAGCCTCGAGCTTGAGGATGATAGTAATCAGATCGTCTTTAGACAGTTGCTGTAGCTGTTCTCGTCGAGTCATAGGTTGTTAGTATACCATACGTTGGGTGTGGTATGGTAAAGGGGGGTGAGTAGTTACAAAATAACAAAAAATCCCTTCGTGTTTAGCGAAAGGATTTTAGGTGGCGGAGAGCAGTGGAGTCGAACCACATACGATATAATCGTACCGGCTACTTATCAGATAGTGCTCCGCACCGACGGAGGTTACTCTCCATGCCAACCGCCGCGATAAGTATAACATTTTGAAACACAAAAACAAACACCCCGTGGTTACGGGATGTTTGGTACGTCACTCGTATGTGACACACTACCTGATAAGTAAATACACCATACTACCAAAGGGCACTTTTGTCAAGTTTTTGCCGATAAATTTCATCACTCTCCTCTCCCAACGAATCACCCCTTACCGAGTCATTCGTTGGCAGATTAGCCTACCGAAAGGTAGCCAAATCCACCAAGACAAAAACGTCACCTGCTCTCTCGGGTGAATTTTTGTTCCCAATCGTTGTTTAAAAAATATCCGGTATAATTTTACAAAACAGCTTCGGACAGTTATACTTTTAACTACCCTAAAATAACCATTATTTTTTATGGATCAAGAACACTCACCCGCTGAAATTCTTTCGCGTTTGCACGCCTTGACCGAAGTATCGGAACCAGCCCTGTGGCAGCTGCCTCAGTTTGGCTGGGAGGCTCCGGCCGAATTACAGAACCTCACCCGCTATAGTGCCGGACAAATTACCATTGGTGAAAAAAATATTGATCTTACTTTTTTAAGTAGCCATTCTATAGAGGGAAAAAATTGGAAAGACTATATTCCCGAAGACGTCGCCCACGAAATGGTTGTTGCTTTGCAACAGGTTGGTCGGCAGCTGGGCATGGGGGCCGTGGA
>CAZMYO010000050.1:0-27119 GCA_964570525.1 uncultured Gammaproteobacteria bacterium
TCGCGGATTTTGTTACGGATGTAGTTGGTATCGGCCCACGACAAGGGATCGGATTCAATGACTAATTTTTTCACGCGATGGCGCAGATCTTCAATGAGCTCTTTGTGCGATTTGAGAAAAACAAAACCGCGCGAAATAATATCCGGGTTCTGGGTAAGCTTGCCGGTTTTGCTGTCCACGGTAGCAATGATAACTACCATACCGTCTTCCGCCAACACCTGGCGATCACGAAGGACCACGTTCGTCTCGTCGCTCACGCCGAGGCCGTCAACGAAGACATAGTCAGCGACGAGTTTTTGCTTGGTGAGCGTGCCCATCCCCGCCTGAAATTCCATTACCTGGCCGTTGTCGGCAATAAAGATATTTTCTTTTGGCATGCCCATCGCGGCCGCCACTTTGCCATTAAGGCGCAGCATAAAGTGGTTGCCATGTTGAGGAACAAAGTAGCGTGGTTTTAAGAGGCTAAGCATCAGTTTGACGTCATCAGCTTTAGCATGTCCGCCGGCGTGCACGTCCATCATTTCGTGGTGGATAACTTCAGCGCCTTTTCTAAACAGGGTATCTTTAAGGCGTTGAACCGTTCGTTCATTGCCGGGCACTACCGAAGAAGAAAAAATAACCGTATCGCCAGGCACCAACCTAATTTCGCGATGTTCACCGGTAGCAACACGCATTAGGGTCGCGTTTTTTTCGCCCTGGGCGCCGGTACAGATTACCACCACTTTATTGAGCGGGTATTTATCCAGTTGGCGCATGTCGATAAGCGTTTTAGGACTGAACTTCATATACCCCAGCGCTTTAGCGATTTCCACATTGCTTTTCATGCTATAGCCGCCGAGTGCCACCACCTTGCCGAGCTTTTCCGAAATTTCAATGAGCTGTTTAATACGAGATAACAACGAAGAAAAAGCGCCGATAATAATACGTCCGGGAGCTTTTTCAATTAGGGATTCCAGATTTACGCCAATTTCCGTTTCGGAGATCTGATGTCCTGGCATCATTGCATTGGTGGAGTCGCTCATGAGGGCCAGCACTCCCGCGTCGCCGATTTTGGCGATGCGTTGTAGATCGGCCGGCGGTTCGCCAACGGGTTGGTAGTCAAATTTCCAATCGCCGGTGTGCACAATCGTCCCTTCCGGCGTATGGATAACAATTGCCATTGAATCCGGAATATTATGGTTAACATGGAAAAATTCTACGTCAAAAATGCCCAGGCGCAGATGGTCATCAATTTTAACATTATTAATCTTGAACTGGTTGACATCGGTAAAGTCATCTTGGCGTTTTTTGATTATACCATTGGTGATGGGGAGCGCGTAAATTGGCGGGTAGCCGAGCTTGGGGATTAAATGCGGGATGCCGCCAATATGATCGTAGTGGCCGTGAGTAATAATAACGCCGCGGATATTTTTCTCTTTGCCTTTGAGGTAGCTCATGTTCGGGATGATGTAGTCGATCCCGGGCATATCTTCTTCGGGGAACTGTAAGCCCATATCGATAATAATGATATCATTACCGTATTCAAAGAGGGTGCAGTTGCGACCCACTTCTTCAAGGCCGCCCAAGACCGCCACCCGGAGTTTGGCGCCGCCCAGAGGTGGCTCTGTCCGGCGAGCGCCGGAAGCTGTTGCGGGTGTTGCCACTGCCGCTCCCGGCAAGCTGTACCCCCTCGGGTGAAAGCGTGGTGGCTGATCGCGGCGCTGGGTTTGATAGGTCTTGCGTTGGCGTCCGCCGAGCCGAGATTGCGGCGGATGGGGCCGGGCTTCTCCGGACGGCGTTGGTTTGCTGTTCATCATACTGTCGATGCTAAAAAAATGAATAAAAGAAGATTGTTAACACCAAAATTTCTTGCAACGAGAAATTGGCATTATATATCTGTGCGGACGGAGGGACCCCGTAGCAGGTTGCTTTAGGCAACCGCTACGGGGCAAGCTCGACCCACAAAATATTTGTGCTGGGAGGGAGATTTGAACTCCCATGATCTTGCGATCGCTAGCTCCTGAAGCTAGTGCGTCTACCAGTTTCGCCATCCCAGCAGTATTACCAGTGGAGTTTACCCCGCATAGAGCTACAGGCTCTTGTGCGGGGCCATGTCCGCTTTTTGATTGGTCTATGCTAACTTTTCCATTTCCACTTGGTTTTTAAATACCAGTTGGCGATGTCACTGTAACGATCGGACGGAGAGTTAATGCGATCGGCAGTGATGCCCTTAATATTTTTATTTATCACAAATGTATGAGTGGGCGAGTACAGGAAAACCGCCGGTATTTCTTTGGCCAGAATATTTTGGAACTTTTTATAAAGGTCGGCCCTTTTTTTATTATCAACGGTAATGCGCGCTTCCTCTAAAATTTTGTCGGCGCCGCGGTCGGCGAACATGGCTAAATTTAAACCGGGATAATCCGTCTGCGACGAATGCCAGAAAGGAAACAGATCGGGATCGCCGCCGACTATTTCTCCATAGAGTAGAATTTCGTAGGAGCGGTTCTTGAACAATTCACGGGAAATTTGGCGCGCGTTTATCGTTTGCACATTGGATAAAACGCCAATTTTATTCCACATTGCGCTAATTAACTCGGCTGCTTTCACATATTCCGGACTATCGACGGTGGTAATGGTAAAACTCAAAATTTTACTGTCTTTGTCACGTCGGTAGAAAGCCTGTTCGGCAGTCATCTGTTTTCGTACGGACTCGGTAATTCGCGTTTCGATCTTTTTTTGTTCTTCGGCAATTTTTTCCGGTGTCGTGCTGGAAGATTTTTTAAGCGCTTCCAAATCTCCCTGGTAGTTTTTTAAGAGGGCATTATGGCGCAATTTAAAAAATTCTTCCGGTTGAATTCTCGCAAAGCTTTTATCGAGAAGCGCGTTGGCCCCATCAATATCAAAATTGATCTTCGCGATTTCGGGATAATAACCAACACTCCCCTTTGGAATCGGAGCGTCAACAGCTTCGCCATAATCGCGCAGGGCTTCGCGAATAAGACCGGCCTTGTCAATTGCGCCGGCTAAGGCCGTTCTAACGGCGCTGTTTTTGAGCGCTGGCGCTTGTTCTTGATTAAAAAATAGCGCGGTATACTGTGGCAGATGGAGCGTGTAGCTTACCAGGTTTTGACTCCCGAGCTTCGCGGTTTGGTGGGGCACAAAGCTCAAAGCTTTAACACTCTGATTGCGCACCGCTTCAATTGCCTGGTCGTAATTGTTAAAAAAACTAAAATTCAAGGTTTTGAGATACGGGTTTTTTTGAAAATAACGTTCATTGCGGCTCAAAAGGTAGCTTTGGATATTTCCGGTGTTGTCTTTAAGCAGTTTGTTAAATTGCCAGGCCCCCGCCCCGATCGGCTGAAGATTATTTTTTGCCAGCCTAATTCCCGAGGGAGGGATTTTGCCCCAAATATGTTCCGGCATAATTCCCACGGTAAGACTCTCAAGAAAAGGAGCAAACGGTTCTTTAAGCGTAAAGCGAACGCTGAAATCGCTTATTTTTTCCACCTTCATCCCCTGGAAAGCGGAAAGCAAAGGGCTTCCCACCTCGGGGTTTTGTATTGCTTCAAAGGTATAGAGAACATCGTTCGCGGTGAACAATTCTCCGTCGGACCAGCGCGCCTCGCGGCGGAGCGTAATATCATAGATTTTTTTATCTTCATTTACGGCAAACCCTTCCGCC
This sequence comes from uncultured Gammaproteobacteria bacterium, assembly GCA_964570525.1. GTDB lineage: Bacteria > Patescibacteriota > Patescibacteriia > Magasanikbacterales > GWA2-37-8 > CAZMYO01. The sequence continues at coordinate 3,665 of CAZMYO010000050.1, forward strand.
AGCTCGGGAGTCAACTCTTGATTTTTATTGTAACGAAAGAGTCCGGCGTAGACGAGCGAGGTGATGTCAGCGTCCACATCGCTTAACGAAGCAAAGAGCGGATTGATAAATTTGGGCTGGCCCACCATGGCCTCGCTATATTCCCCTCCATTTTTTGGTACCCGATCGACATGAGCTAAGACAAAGAAAGCGGCCAAGAAAAGCGCGGCCAGAATAATGGTAGCGCCCGCTACCGCCAAGACGCGTTTTTCGATCGCCGTAAGAAAATAGGCAAGGTACTTTAATTGCGGCCAAGTTGGGGAAAGGCGTTGCCGCGTGTTCTTAACCAATTTTTGATCAAGAGCATTATAGTCAACGTGAGGTTGCTTAACTCTGCCGCCGGAGCGAATTTTTAATCGCGATAAAAATGTATGCCAGCTCATGGTAGGACTTAAAAAATTTTTAGCCAGAGGCTGATCCGCCTTGGGCGGAAAAGATAGTCCCGATTTTGCTGTGGCGCAAAATCGAGGATCTTCGACCCCGACTTAGTCGGGATCGGGAGAAATTAAAGAACTAAAGAAGCGTAGCTTGGAGCGCGAGGCCGAGCGCCTTCAGACTATAAAAAAAGTCGAGTTAAAGAAATTCCAAAGAAAGCAACAGTGAGTACAATAGTAGCGTAGTGAAGTATTTTGTCTACTCCCCGTTTGGTACTGTAGATGTTGGAGGAGCCGCCAAACACTCCGCTCAACCCAACTCCCTTTTGTTGGAGAAGGATAATGGTTGTTAAAAGCAAGGCGAGAACGACTTGGATAATATTATAGAAGTTTTCTTTCATACTTGATGAAGAGTTTTGCGGAAGGTAATTAGTAGATTCTTATTATAGCATAAGGTAGGCGGGGTGTCAATGGAGAAAGATTTAAGCGCGGGTATTGATTAATTCCATTTTATGGTATACTATGGTTAAATTCTAACTACTCTGTATGGAAGATAGCAGCTTATCCAAACTGCGCTGGCACCACACCTGGTGGGGCGTAACTCTCGCCGGTTTCGGCGCTTTAATAGTGGTATTTACAATAACAATTGCGGCGACAACCCTCCGTTATTGGTGGCAGATTAAGCACGGGCAACTCGGGGTTCTCCAGCAACGTTTTGGCAGTGGGTTTACCGCCTCGCTCGCGGGCGGCGCCGGAGCTTCAAAAATAGATCGGACAAAGCTCGAGACGAGTGATGACCCGTATCTTGGTCGCCCGGGCGCTCCAACCGTTATTGTAGAGTTCGCCGATTTTAAATGCCCGAATTGCAAAGTTTCCGCCCCAATTCTTCACCAGGTTGCGAAAAAGTTTGGCGCTAAAGCGAAGATAATTATCCGCGATTTTCCGGCTGAGTCTATCCATCCTGGCGCGACAATCTTGGCGCAAGTCGCTTATTGCGCCGGCCAACAGAATCATTACTGGCAGATGCATGACGCTTTGTATGAAAACCAGGATATTTTGTCGGATACTATGTCTGTTACCGAGCTCGCGAGTTTGGCCGACAAGGCGGGAATTGATTTTAACGAACTGCAAAAATGTTATACCTCTCCGGAAGCTGTTCAAGAAGTGAAGAGAGATTATTTGGACGGAATTAGCTTTGGCGCGCGCGGTACGCCCACCTTTTTTATAAACGGAGAAAAAGTAGAGGGGACAGTGCCGTTCGCGGCGTGGGAGAGATATTTGGGAAATGTGAAATAAAAAAAATATGCTTCGTAAAATAATTTTTGCCGCCATCGCTTCTATTATATTCTTGCCGGGCGTGGCTTTGGCGCAGGAAAACAAAATTCCCGCGCTTAATCCTATTTGCTGGAAAGGCCCGGCTTGCCAAGAGCAAAGGAAACTCTTAAACCCCGAAGCCGATCCTAAGGATGGCTGGATAAAAGATCAGATTGACTGCCCGGGCGAAGAATGGGGAAAGTGCCTGCCGGCCGGCGTCGCCACAACGCAGATTGCTTTCGGCGGGCAGAAGAGATTTTTGCACATCGGCGATTTTATCCAGTCGCTTTATAAGTACGCGATCGGTGTGGCGGGGATTGTGGCCGTGACGATGATAATAATCGCCGGCTTTCAGTGGGTAAGCTCGGGCGGCAACAGCGAAGTAATCACGAGCGCCAAAAAACGCATCGCCGGCGCCCTCACCGGCCTATTCATTGCCTATGCCGCCTATTTTATTCTTAATACCATCAATCCGGCGCTCGTAAATTTACGCCTGCCGCAGGTGTATATGATTCGGCCGCAGAATCTGGTTCCTAAATTTTGTTCGACGATTCCAGATAATATAAAAAACTCACCCAACGCTTTCGCTTTGGCCGCGGACACCGATAATCAAAAGAACCCGGTGAAACTTTCCGACAAAACGGAATTTAAGTTTACCTTTAAAAATCAGAGCGAGTCCGACAAAAACGAAAAGAATTTTTATTGCGGTAAAAGATTTTTTATAAAAGACGGGGGGGAAACAACTTGTTTTGGGAATTATTGCGACCCCGGTAATGTTTGCGTTAATTTTGGCAGCGGGGACACAAGTAATCCAAATAAATATTATTGCGCCGATGGCATGTTGGCCGGGAGAATAGCCGGGACGGTAGGAGGGTCTAGCGAGATACAAATTGACAATAATTTAGGACTGTTCGTTTTGTGCAAAGATGGCAAGGTTGAGGAAATTGGAAAGGAGCTGGATGTGCCTACCGATAAAAAACCCCAGCAGTACAAATTCCCTCTTCCGAATACAAGTGTAGCCGATCATTGTAGCGGTGAAAAAAATATTGTCGGCTATTATTTTGGGGCGGAAGGGAATGATGAGACCGGTGGTTCAGGGAAGCTCGGAGAAGGAGGCTTGTTTGCGGCCGGGACTGACGATTGGTACGCGGTCGGCCGCGAGCCGGGCAGCAACATCTGCGACGTGAATTTATCAAGAATAGCTTTTAGTCTTACCTCGAGTGAGATTCAGAATGCCTGGGCTAAAATAAAGCTGAACGACGCCTGTTCATTTTTTGCCCATGGCAGCAAACTTTGGGGCGAGGCGCTTGCTAACAAGCCGGAGGTTATTAGCCGTTTGATAACTTTAGATGAGCTGAAGAAAGGTTTTACCTGCGACATAATTATGGATCGGGATTCTTTTCCGGCAATAAATAATACCCAGGTTGTTTTGGATATTTCAAAAAATAAAATTGGTTTTCTGGCTGGTATTATTGATGAAATAACCAAAGCCGGAACCTTTGGAGCTTGGCTGAAGGACCCAACCAGCTGCGCGGAGGCTAAGTAAGTAAAGATTATCAGCAACTATGAAAGACAAGCTAATTATCAAGGGGGCGAGAGCGCACAATTTGAAGAATATTTCCGTTGCCATCCCCAAAAATAAATTGGTGGTTATTACCGGCTTGTCCGGTTCGGGGAAATCGAGCTTGGCGTTTGATACTATTTATGCCGAAGGGCAAAGGCGCTACGCCGAATCTCTTTCTTCCTACGCCCGCCAGTTTATGGAAGTGCGCGATAAGCCGGACGTTGATTCCATGGAAGGATTATCACCAACCATTGCCGTTGATCAGAAAATATTTACGCAGAACCCCCGCTCTACCGTTGGTACGATTACTGAAATATACGATTATTTGAGGCTGCTCTTCGCCAGAGCCGGCGAGCAGTATTGTCCCGATTGCCACGTGGCGGTGCGCGCGTATTCTTCCGGGGAAATTACGGAAAAAGTTCGCGCCTGGGCGCGGAAGAGCGCGGAGGTGCAAATTTATTCGCCATTGGTTAGGCAGGGAGAAGTCGATAAGAAGGAGCTCTTGGAGAAAGTGGAAAAATCCGGATATGAATGGGTGCGCGTAAACGGCGAACAAATGAAGATTAATCAGTTGGCGGAATATGAATTTGAAAAGAAAGAGCTTTATGATGTGGAGCTTTTGATTGGAAAAATCATAAATATTAAAAAAGATAATCCGGTTGGCCCGGTAGAAACAGCGGTGGATTTGAGCAACGGCTTGGTAATCCTCGTGACCGAAGAAAAAAGCGAATTGTTTTCAACGCTTGGGCTCTGCCCAAAATGCGGCCAGACCCTGCCGTCCTTGGATATGCGGAGTTTTAGTTTTAACAGTCCCTACGGGGCCTGCCAGCGTTGTACCGGTCTGGGCGTAACCATGGAAGTGGATCCTAACTTGGTAATACCGAATACCAGGTTAACGCTGGCCGAAGGAGCGGTACAGCCCTGGACCAGAATTACCGGCAACCAGAGCTGGTATCAGAGAATTTTGGGCGCGGTGGCCGAGCGATTTAAGTTTTCTCTCAATACGCCGGTGGCGGATTTATCGTCTAAAATTCTTAATTTAATTTTATACGGAACTGATGGCGAGGTTTATCAGATTGATGGAAAAAAATTAATATTTTCCGGTGTCATTCCCGATCTTATGCAGAAACACCTCGAAACGACTTCCGAATACGTTAGGAAAGAAATCGAACAGTACATGCGCGAGCGTATCTGCCCGATCTGCCAGGGCAAACGTCTGCGCCGCGAGTCTTTGGAAGTAAGAATCGGGGAATATAATATCGCCGAACTGTCATCCATGAGCATTGAAGAAGAAAAAGAGTTGTTTAAAAAACTAAAGACAAAAACAGGGGGGAACGGAGCCGCTCTCCAGAATGCCAACCCCAAAATAGTTGAGCCGATCATTAAAGAAATCATGCCGCGTTTGGATAATTTGGAACGGGTTGGGCTAGGCTATTTGAGTTTAACTCGGGCAATGAACACGCTTTCCGGCGGCGAGGTGACGAGAGTTCGTCTGGCTAACCAGCTGTCGGCCGGGTTAACCGGGGTAATTTATATCTTAGACGAGCCTTCGGTTGGGCTACATCCCCGTGACAATCAGAAATTGATTGACACCCTCAAATACCTGCGCGACCTCGGCAACTCCGTTATCGTGGTGGAACACGATCCGGCTATGATGCGCGCGGCCGATTATCTTATTGATATCGGGCCGGGCGCGGGCGTGTATGGGGGAGAAGTGGTGGCCGAAGGAACACTTGAGGAAGTAAAAAAGAATAAGAAATTTTTGACGGGCGATTATTTGTTCGGTAGGCTTAACATCAGCGATATGTTCGCTAAAAAGAAAGCCACTCCCAAAAAGCCCGGAAAATCAATCGTTATTAACGGCGCCTCCGCCTTTAATTTAAAAAATATTGACGTGGAGATTCCGCTCGGGAAGTTGGTTTCGGTAACTGGTGTCTCCGGTTCGGGCAAGTCCACTCTCATAATAGATATTTTAGGCAAGGCCCTCGCTAAATATTTTTACCGCGCGAAAGATGAACCGGGGGCGTATAAAAATATTAAGGGTATTGGCAATATTGATAAGGTAATTACGATCGATCAGTCGCCGATCGGGCGGACACCACGTTCTAACCCGGCGACCTATACCGGCGTATTTACGTTGATTCGTGATTTGTTTGCTTCGCTCACCGAAGCGCGCATGCGTGGGTATGACGCGGGTAAGTTCAGTTTTAATGTGAAAGGCGGTCGCTGTGAGGCCTGTGCCGGAGAAGGATACGTGCGTATCCCGATGCAATTTTTGGCGGATGTCTTTGTGGAATGTAATGAGTGTAATGGTTTGCGCTATAATCAAGAGGCGCTTGAAGTGAAATATCATAACAAGCATATCGCCGATGTTTTGCGGATGACCGTAGAGGAAGCGCACCAATTTTTTTCGGAGTTACCGGCCATTGCCGATAAATTAAACGTGCTCCGGGACGTTGGACTAAGCTATATCGAACTCGGCCAGCCGGCCACGACCATTTCGGGCGGCGAGGCGCAAAGAATAAAGCTGGCCCAGGAGTTATCGCGCGCTTCCACCGGCAAGACGCTCTATATTTTAGATGAACCAACCACCGGGCTGCACTTTGAAGATACCAAACGGCTTCTCCAGGTGCTGGTTCAATTGGTGAACAAAGGAAATTCGGTTTTGGTTATTGAACACAACGTGGATGTCATTAATTCCTCGGACTGGGTGATTGATCTTGGTCCGGAAGGCGGCAAGGGCGGAGGAGTTGTGGTGGCCGAAGGCACTCCGGCCGATATCAAGAAGAATAAAAAGAGCTGGACGGGTAAATATTTATAAAAAAATTTCCTAATAAAAAATCCCGCACCAGAACGGTGCGGGATTTTTTATTGATATTTTATTTTTTCTTCTCTTTCAGTTTTCTTTTGAAGTCACCTTTTAGATAGTTTAGTTTTGCCCGGCGAACTTGGAATTCACGAACGATTTCTATTTTGGCTACCACCGGAGAGCGGAGGGGAAAGATTTTTTCTACGCCGACCCCGTCGGAGACCTTGCGCACGGTGATGGTGGCGCCAGGTTCGCTGCCGTGTCTTACACCCAGAATAGTTCCTTCAAAAATCTGGATGCGTTCTTTTTCTTCGCCCTTGGTGTTAGTTTCCTTAATTTTTTGGTGCACCTTAACGACCATGCCTGGTTTGTAGGTGATGGTTTGGGTTTCAGTCATACACTTGCTGTGGTGTCATCGCGAGCGACTGAAAGGAGCGTGGCGATCCCCTCGATTTAAGGACTTCTTAATCTCGGGGGATTGCTTCGCTCGCCTTGGCGTAGCCACGCTTCGGCGAAGCCAGGTCGTTCCTTCGTCACTCCTCGCAATGACAGTTAATAAGTTGCCTTATTTTAGCCTAGCCACTATTTTTTGTCAATAGTTGGCACTGCCGGCGGATTGGTACGGAGAATTTTGGCTATCTTATCAACAGTTTCTTCCATCTTTCCGTCAACATTCACTAGGCGGTAATCATAATCGGCCGAGGCAGCGATTTCTTGTTCCGCTATCGCCAGGCGTTTGGCAATAAGCTCGGGAGTGAGCCCGCCGCGGCGTTTGATCCGTTGACGCAGTATATCCAGGCTTTCGGGCAGGAGAAAGATAGAAAGATTTTTAACGCCGGCCTTATCCAAGTTGTGCTTGCCGTTCACCTCGATCTGCGTAAATACAATATCGTGGGTGGCGAGCATTTTTTCCAAGTGTTTTTTTTGGGTGCCGTAATAGTTTCCCGCGTAAAAATTGTGCTCCAAAAAATCGCCTCGCTCAATTTTATTTTTAAATTCTTCTTCGCCAATAAAATAGTAATCCACCCCATTTTTATTACCCGGTCGCGGTGGTCTGGTAGTGGTGGTAATAAGGCGCGCGGCCGTGAGAAATATTTTAAGAAGGGCGGCGATGACCGCGTCTTTGCCGCCGCCGGAAGGCGAGGAGATGATAACCAATTGGCCGGTTTTATTTTGCATAAGTTTAGTCCCCGCCCAAGCGGGGAATTACTTTAATAATTTTAAAAATTCAACCAGTTCTTTTGGCAGTGGAGATTCAAAGGTTTGCCTCTCACCGGCCAAGTCCAGGAAAGATAGTTTAGTAGAGTAGAGAAAGAGCCGGCCCAGCTTTTCGTCCCAAGCCCGCTTGCGTTTCTTTTGGATATAGAGCGGGTCGCCAGCGAGCGGGTGGTTGTAGGCAAACAAGTGCACCCGGATTTGGTGCATGCGGCCGGTGTGGATTTTTATCCGAAGCAGGGTAAAGTTGACAAAGCGTTTTTCAACTAGAAATTCTGTTTTTGCTTCCTTGCCTTCTTCGGCGATGGGACGCGCGGCCATACGATCTGCTGTTTCCGAGCGGGTGATGGGGAAATTTATCTCATCCCAGTCTTTGGCCACTTTACCATGCGCTAAGGCCAGATATTCCTTTTCTACCGTCCGGTTTTTAAATTGTTCTTTGAGATGCTCAAACATTTGTTGATTTTTTGCCACCACCATTAATCCGGAAGCTTCCTTATCGAGCCGATGCACAATGCCGGGGCGTACGGGATCATCGCCGACTTTTTTTATTTTAGGATATTTCTTAACAAGCCAATCGGCTAAAGTATTTTTTTCTTGTGCCTGCGTAGGATGGGTGAGCATCCCGGTCGGTTTTTCGACGACGAGATAATCGGGAGTTTCGGCGATAATTTTTGGCGAGATGTAGCCCTCACCCTCTGTCCCTCTCCCGATGGGAGAGGGAACGCGTGTCCCCCTCTCCTTAAGGAGAGGGGCGGGGGGTGAGGTCTTGCTCGCAATGACAATTTTGTTCCCTGCTTTCACTTGTTCCCCCGCCTTCTTTGGCAGTTCCCCATTTACTTTAATTTGTTTTTCCTCAATCATTTTCTGCGCCCGGGAGCGGCTAATACCAAGTTTCGTTGATAAAAATATATCCAGCCGTTTTCGGCTATCTTCGGAAGTCACGGAAATTGTCTTTTGTTTTGGCATAGTTATGGTGAGGATTGTATCATCTGTTTTCTAAAAAGAAAAGCCCCATACAATCTCTGAAGAGCTATATGAGGCGAGTCCCAGGCGGATCGAATTCGCGGCTTGGATGCGAGATGCTGGCCAGCTATCGCTTGCTTCGTGGTTTATTACCTTTAACAGTATCTCATATTTCCTTCAGGGCGTTGTGACTAAGCATGCCCGCCAGCACCACGGCTGGAGTTATGAGAGCTCCGATACCTGCCCCCAGCCAACTGACATTGATGGCGGCATACAAGGTACCCAGGATGGCCGCGACAGTGAATAATGCGAAGCCGACGATGTTCAGCACGATCAGTGTTCTTTTCATTGCTTTTTCTCCCCAAGACATTTGATTACCACAAATCCCTTGTGGCCGGGATTACTCGTCTGGTGTCGAGTAATGTTTTAATATAACAATATTAATAGTAAAAGTCAATAGGGTTGTGGTGCTGGTTTGTGGTGCGCCTGCTTGGACTTGCCCGGTCATTCGACCTGATCCGCCTTGGGCGGAAACCATACCTTATGTGCGCCCAGATGGAATTGAACCATCGACCCCCAAATTATAAGTCTGGTGCTCTAACCGACTGAGCTATGGGCGCATTTTTGTTTTTCTTTTCCCGCCTCGCTGAGTTATCCCGATTACGCTATGGCGCGGAATCGAGGATCCGCGATTCCGACCGAAGTCGGAATCGGGACATGCCCGATGAATGGCCTAAGTGTAGCAAAATGGGTCTTTTTTTTCAAGTTTTCCGATGGTTCCTTAACATTGCCAAGAAGAACTTCTGGTGGTAAGATGATTTTGCTATGAACCTTAATATCAGGCTTTTCTTTAAAATTAATAATTTAGTCGGTAAAAGTCGCTTCATTGATGCCTTTGGCCGTGCCGGCGCCGAGTGGGCCATTATTGCCGTTTTGGGTTGGTACGCGGCCAGTGTTTTTATTGAATATTTGCCGAGCTCGCGCGCGGTGGCGTGGCCGCTACTATTTTTTGGAGGATCGTGGATTCTGGCCTGGCTCATAAGTATTGCGATTGGGCTTATCGTGAAAGAGCCTCGTCCGAATATTTCCTACCCGGAGAGCAAACTTTTATTTACTCCCACCATGAGCTGGAAATCATTTCCTTCCGATCACGCGATGACATCGTGGCTGGCTTTGTTCACCGCTCTCATGTTTGGTTTGCCGGGGGCCTGGGGGCTCCTGCCCTTAGCCATCTGGGTGAGCTGGGGAAGAATATTTGCCGGTCTTCATTATCCTTTTGATATTGTTGGCGGCGTGGCGTTGGCGGGGCTGGTAGCAGTGATAGGGTTTTACGCGAGGGTAGTGATGATTTAAGATTAAAGATTGAGAATTGATAATCAGCGTAATCCAAAATTAAATCAGCGTAGTCTGTGTTATGGGATGGAAACTACTTCATAAAAAACCAATACTGCGCAGTCGGTATATGGTTGTCGAGCAATGGAAGATGCGCTTGCCGAATGGTAAATCTAAAGCGTTTTTTGTTGGCGGCGGGCCGTATGATTTTGTAATGGTTTTAGCGGTTACGCCTAAGGGGGAGCTGGTGATTTTAAAGCAATATTATATCAGTCAAGGTAAGCGAATCTATTCTTTGGTGGCCGGAATTATCGGCAAAGGAGAATCGCCGCTTGCCACCGCTCGGCGCGAATTGAAGGAAGAAACAGGCTACGCGGCCAAGCGTTGGGTGGCGCTCGGAAAAAGTAATAAAGGCAAATACAGCACGGGAATTGCCCACCACTATCTGGCCCTTGATGCCGAGAAAGTCGGCGCGCCGGATTGGGAAGGCGCTGAAGATATTCAAGTACTGGTAATTTCCAAAAGTAAACTAAATAAGTTGTTAAAGAAACATGGTATTCTCGATGTGTTTGCCGAAGTCTGCGCCCGTCGAGCGTTAGCGCGTCTTAACAAGCTAAATAGAAAGTAAGCTATGAATGCCATTATTCTCTGCGGAGGTCTCTCTACCCGTCTCGGAGAGATTACTAAAAATATTCCCAAAGTCTTGCTTGACATAAAAGGCAAGACCGTTTTGGAATGGCAGATTAAAAAATTAAAAGCGGCCGGAGTTAATAAAGTGGTTTTGGCGGCCGGGCATTTAGCGGATATTTTGCGTGAAAAAGTTGGCGATAAATTTGGCGGAGTAGATTTGATACATGCCGTAGAGAAAGAAAAGCTTGGAACCGGCGGCGCTATCAAGCACGCCATGAAGCATGTGGGGGAACCGGGCCAGCCAGTAATAATTTTAAACGGCGACATTCTTTCCACCGTTGATTTGACTGACATGCTCAAATATTTGCGTCCGGATAGCGAAGGTATAATTTTGGGAGCAAAAGTTGATGACGCCGCGAGTTATGGCACTCTCGAGTATGACGATAAGTATTGTCTACAACGATTTAAAGAAAAAGAAGGCTTGCGCCAGCCCGGCTTTATTAACGGCGGTGTCTATATTTTTAGCGAGCGGGCACAAAAACATTTTCCCGACCACCACATCTTTAGTATAGAGTATGATGTCTTTCCGCGCATGGGCGACCTCGATGTCTATGAGTCCGATAAACCATGGATAGATATCGGTGTGCCCGAGCGCCTCATGTGGGCGAGGGAGAACTGGAATGAATAGAATTTTTAACATGTCTTTTAACACCAAAGTCATTATCATCGCAATCATTATTTTCATTACGGCGCTACTCGGTCTGCGCTGGTATTATAACCAAATTTATTCTGCGTACGTGCCGCTCCCGCCGCGCGAAGAGGTAACGATCACAATTATTCCCGGCTGGAATCTGCGGCAGGTGGCCGATTATCTGGTTAAAGAAAATATTGCCGAAAACGTCGACGCCGTTTTCTCTGTCGTCGGCAAACCAGCCTTCAATTATCGAGCGTTCAAAAAAGAAGCGCCCCACCTCGCGTTAGATTTACCAGTTCTCTCGGACAAACCTGAAGCGGTAAGCTACGAAGGATATCTAGCCCCCGAAACCTATCGCGTCTATAAAGACGCCAGCCTGGTAGAGGTGATAAATAAATTAGTAAAAGAACGTGACGCCCAGTTTACGGCGCAGATGCAGGAGGACATTGCTACTTCCGGCCGATCGGTGCACGATATTTTAACTATGGCCAGTATTTTGGAGGATGAAGTGCGGGATGACGCTGACCGAGCTAAGGTCGCGGATATTTTGTGGCGACGCTATGATAGAAAATGGGCGCTCCAGGTGGATTCAAGCGTGCATTACGCCATTGACAAAGCGGGCAACGTATTCACCACCCCAAAAGAACGCGCGGTGGATTCTCTCTGGAATACCTATAAATACCCGGGGTTGCCGCCGGGGCCGATTTGTAACCCGGGGTTACCATCAATCATGGCGGCTATTTACCCAGAGAAAAATGGTTATTGGTATTTTTTGAGTGGCAAAGATGGAAAAATATATTATGCGAAGACGCTCGAGGAGCACAATTTGAATAAGAAATATCTATAAATGAAGCCTGATTACTTGTATATATCCAAGGGGTCGTTAAATGAAAGTCAGTGTTATTTTGAGTTAGCAGTGGAGCTTGCTTATATTGATAAAATAGATTTTGACAAAGTTGAATCTGCCAGAAAAGAGGTTGGTTATCTTCTGTATAAGTTAATGGTAAGTCTAAGTAAGAATTAGCCTTTTAAGCTTCTCAAGCATTTTCAGCCTTTCAAGCCTATGTACACAAGTGATTTTGATTACAACTTACCTCCCGAGCTTATCGCCCAAACTCCGGTCGAGCCCAGGGACAGCGCACAGCTTATGGTTGTTGATCGCGCAACTCGGGAAATTCAGCGCCGCCATTTTTTTGACATCGTAAATTATTTAGGAGAAGGAGATTTGCTGGTGTGGAACAATACTAAAGTTTTTAAAGCGCGACTTAGGGGGGAGGTTTTGTTGGATGAGCAAGTCATTATCCCCTCCTTTCCAAGGAGGAGTAGGGGTGGTTTGTCACGACTCCGAGAGTCGAGGATCCCGCTCGCTGCGGGACCGTCTTCGATTGCGGTCAAAACCTCGGCAACTCCCCCCGAGCCCCCTCTTGGTAAGAGGGGGATATTGAACATGCCGCGCGTGGAAGTTTTTTTAGTGCGGCCGATGGAAAACAAATTTGTCTGGAAAGTGCTGGCCAAACCGGCGCGCCGGCTGCGTTTGGGAATGAAGGTGCGATTCGCCGATGATTTTGTGGGGGAGGTAATGCTTAAAGAGGCGGACGGAACATTGCTCATGCAGTTCGCCGAAGATGATTTGGCGGTGCGGGCGAAAGCGAATAAATACGGAGAAGTGCCGGTGCCGCCGTATATCCGGACTTTAGACTTCAGACTTTCGACTTTAGTCGCGATCAAAGACCAAAGTCTAGAGTCTAGAGATCAACTCGTCGAGCGATACCAGACAGTTTACGCAAAAAATGAAGGTTCCGTGGCCGCGCCGACAGCGGGGTTTCATTTTACGCCGGAATTAATTGAGAAACTGGAAAAGAAAGGTGTCGAGTTTGCCGAGGTAACGCTCCACGTGGGGCTCGGAACATTTTTACCAGTAAAGACCAAGCGCGTGGAAGACCATCAGATGCATAGCGAACAAGTAGAGCTCACGGCGAAGAATGCGGACATCATCAACCAAGCGAAAGCCGAGGGCAGGCGGGTGGTGGCCGTGGGGACGACGACGGTGAGAACATTAGAGGCGCTCGCTGGATTGGACTCTAGACGCTTGACTTTAGACTCTAGTCGTGAAATTAACCAGTCGGCCAAAGTCCAGAGTCCAAAGTCCAGAGTCCGTCCGTACACCGGCGACATCAATTTATTCATCACCCCCGGCTTCAAATTTCAGATCGTTGACGCGCTGATTACAAATTTCCATCTTCCGAAGTCAACACTTCTCATGCTCGTGTGCGCGTTTGCAGAGGATAGGGAGTTTATGTTAGAGTGTTATCAGGAAGCAATTAAGGAAAAATATCGGTTTTATAGTTTTGGCGATGCGATGTTGATTAAATAATTTTTTACCTAGTACCACTATTATTAATTTTTTAATTGCAAATATATGACAAATCGTTTTGGGGAACGCCGGTCAGGGCCAGATCAACTAATGTCACTAGAGCTGTTGAATGATTTAAGAAAACAGTTTATTTCAGAGCAAGATTTTAGCCTGAAGGATGTTCTAGAACTTTATCCGTCTTATAACGTATCTCATGTTAATTATTTAGTGACTCAAGGTTATCTGCAGGAGTCAGGAGATGGTAAGTGGAGATTAATTGAGAAAAAATAATGTAAAAGACGCCCAGTGAGGCGTTTTTTTGTTATTCACAGCCTTGGCTTGTAATCAAGAGAGAGAGAGTATTATAAGAATGAAGTTACTTTTTAACTTTTAATAGCAAGTATGAAAAAGATTTTTCTCGGAATAATGTTGTCACTTTTGTTGGGTGGCGCGGGATGTGTGCCGCAGGAACCCATCGTTCAATCTCCTATTCGAAATGCTACGACAGCACAAAAAATAGAAGAACCCGCCGAGAACACTTTTACAGTGCAAGGACTGACTTTTACTTTACCAAAGAATTTAAAAGTAGAGCAGATTGAAAACAACTCCAAGGAGTCCAAGGTGACAATTCTTACCGACGATAAGCCCTACACGGTACATTTAATACTCCATGTTAAACCGGAGACTCAAGATTTTTACAAAGAAAATTCTGATTATAACGAACCAAATGAAAAGACAATCATTCCGAATGGCGAAATATTTAGAGTGATTGGAGCCGCTGGGGCTTATGCGTGGGATGGTATCAAAATTGATGGAAAATTATACAGTTTAGGTTGGGGAATTGAGAGTACCGAGCGTGCTCCAAAAGATGTGGACTCTCCTACCATGCCTACTAGCAACGTGAATGTTAGAGATATTGAAAAAACAGTTCGTGTGGCTAAGTAATATTTTCACAATAAAGATTTGCGCAAAAGATGTCAATTTTACAGTTTTGGGGATGCGATGCTTATTATATAGAAATTACTTTTTAATTTTCTTAACTATGGGAGAAAAACGTATTATTCCACCGGAAGGATATCTTATGCAGGGTCCAACCGGGAAACGATTGCCGACCAGTGATTATCCTATCCATAGAGAACCTGGATTTATTCCTGTCGAGAATATTGCCGATCAGCATTTGTCGCCAGAAGATGCAATTATCGCAAAAGAGGAGGCTGACGAGCAACCAGATAAAATTGGAGAAGCCAACATAGTTGGTGATTTTGAATCTGAGGAAACTCTGGGAGAGCCAGAAGAAGCGGAACAAACCACAACAGGGACAAGTACTGTCCGTGAAACCATCGGTCATGGTCGAGGGCTGCGTGAAGGAAGAAAATGGAAAGGGATAAAGACCTCTACCTTGAGATCCAATCGCAGACGTTTGGCTGAGAGGGCGGGTAGGCGGGGAGAGGATGGTAGGAAGCCGCAATATAAAGATATCCCTAGAGCCAAAGTAAAATAATGTACGTCTTTATTGGCTAAATAGCAAAATCCGAGCTCACCGCTCGGATTTTTTAATCTTACAACCTTAATTTTCCTTAAGACATGGGATTGCCACATCGGCCATGAGGCCTCCTCGCAATGACGCAGTAATTAGCCTTCCACCGTCACTCCCATTTGTTTGGCGGTTCCTTCCACCATCGTCATCGCGGCTTCTACCGTGTGAGCATTCAGGTCGGGCATTTTCTTCTGGGCGATTTCTCTCACCTGCGCTTTGGTGATTTTACCAACTTTTTCCTGGAGAGGTTTGCCGGAGCCCTTAGTAATGCCAGCCGCTTTTTTAATAAGCTCGGCCACCGGTGGGGTCTTCATGATGAAGGTAAAACTCCGATCATCATACACCGAGATAATCACCGGCACCACTTCGCCTTTTTTATCTTGCGTTTTTTCGTTGAACTCTTTGCAAAAGCCGGCAATGTTAACGCCGTGTTGGCCCAAGGCGGGGCCGATTGGCGGCGCGGGGTTGGCGGCTCCGCCGACGATTTGCAGTTTGATTTGGGTAAGTAATTTTTTGGCCATAGAATTGGACTACGGACTACAGTCTACAGACTACAGCCCAATAGAATTATAGTTTCATTCTGAAGAGAAGCATCTCCATGAAGAGAATCAACAGAATTATTTTAAACTGTTAATTAACGCGTTAAGTTTTTTTGCTAACTCATTACTTTTATCATAGATAAAGTCGAACCGTTCCTTGCTCATGTATCCTTGATCGAGAGCAACATACGTGCAGGCTATCACTTCTTCCATCGAGGTAAACGCGATACGGAGAAAACGGATAAATTCTTGATCTGATTTTCGATCCGACCCCTCCGTAACATTTAACATAATGGAAAGTGCCGCTCGTCTGATTTGGCTTGTTAAGCCAAACACTTCTTCTTTTGGAAAATCTCTACTGATTTTGTAGATTATATTAACGAACTGTCGTGCCAGCTTCCATACCGCTAAGTTTTCAAATCGGTAATATGGCATAAGCCGTAGTCAGTAGTCCGTTTAGCTGTAGTCCGTTTAGCTGTAGTCCGACTATATTTTCTTTACTTGTAAAGCGTCCAACTCAACCGGCGTTTCGCGACCGAACATGGAGACGAGCGCCTTGATGCGGCCGCGCTCATGATCAACCTGGCTGATTTTTCCTTCAAAGTTTTTAAACGGTCCATCGGTAATGCGCACCAGGTCGTTAATCTCCACATCAATCTTGTGCGAAGGTTCGGCGGCGGTGTTAACGCGCTTAAGGAGGCTCTCAACTTCTTTTTGATCAATTGGGGTGGGGGTAGTGCCGGCGCCGACGAAACCGGTAACGTTCGGAGTATTTCTTACCAAATACCAGGAATCATCGGTAACAATCATTTCTATCAAGATATAACCCGGAAAAATTTTTTCTTCCACCGGAACGCGCTTGCCATTTTTTATTTTTATTTTTTTCTCTTTCGGAACTAAAACTGCAAAAATTTTGTCCTGCATGTCAAAGGATTCGATGCGCTGTTCAATGTTGTGTTTGACGTTCTCTTCGTAGCCGCTGTAGGTGTGGAGCACGTACCAGCGCCGTCCCAGGTTGAGTGTTTGTTTAGCCATAGGTGAGTATAATACTAATCCGCGAATGATATCCGAATTTACGAATGTCCTAATCTACAAATGTTCGCGAATTCGGACATTGGTAGATTCGGATTATATCAGTTGATTCGTATTAGCTTATTTAGTAATAATTTTTGTGATTCCTAAATTGAAAACATAGTCGAGGGCCGCAAAGAAAATAGCCAGGCCGAGGCTTAAACCAATCACGAGCAAGCTGTAGTTAACGGTCTGCTGCTTGGTGGGCCAGGTTACTTTTTTCATCTCGGCGTACGAGCCGAGCAGATAGTTCTTAGTGGCGTTTACAATATTCATAACTAAGATTAGGGAAGTGGATTAAATAAGTAGACTACGGTCTACGGCCGATCGGTGCTGTAGTCTGTAGTCCGTTTAGCTGTAGTCCATTTAAAGGTTTTTTAAAACAGCCTTTCGGCCGTTGTTAAGAACATGGTACCCTATAATAAGAAAAGTGTCAAGACTCAAGGTGTGGATACTTTAGTAATTATAGTTATTTTCCAGTAAGAAATTTCTCTAATGCTAGCTTGATTGCCGCCATTTCATCGGGGGAAAAAACTCGAGAATCCGAACAGAAAAAACC
Organism: uncultured Gammaproteobacteria bacterium; assembly: GCA_964570525.1. GTDB lineage: Bacteria > Patescibacteriota > Patescibacteriia > Magasanikbacterales > GWA2-37-8 > CAZMYO01. The sequence continues at coordinate 20,661 of CAZMYO010000050.1, forward strand.
ATGTTTTATGTCTATCGAACCAGATGTGGAATCAGAGAACCCCTCCGGATCAATCTCCACATGAAGACCCTCTTTGGCATCCCAAAGCTTGATAGTAAAAGTATGTCGGTCTAGTGACCATTTAAGAAAGTGTCCGGCGACATAACTATCTCGAAGAGTATTTGAGGTGCCGCGTTCGGGTTTTATCTTATAGAACTCGGCCATTGATTCAGGATTACTCGGTGGACGCTCCATAGTCTGATTTAGATATCAAGGTTTTGTACCGACTTGGCATATGTTTGTTTCAGTTTTTAGGTCTTTTTTTCGATTGATCAATTTCGTGCTCCATTTTTTCTATTGATTTTTTTGCAAAATCAGCGCATACATCGGCTAACTCGCGTGCTGCATCCTCCTCAATTGCACCCATTAAAATATGCAAAATAACGACTAGTTCATGTTCTCCATTCGATTCCGCCTCTTTAGCAAGCTTTTCTATTTCTTGTAAGAAATACATCTTGTCTTTTTTTTCGCGAGGACCACCTTCTGGATTTACCATATAATTTTTTATTAAAATTAAATATCCAAATTTTGCACCGACTTGGCGTATGTCTGAATAAACTTCTTGCGCGGTTCAACTTCGTCGCCCATGAGAATTTCAAAAGTTTCGTTCGCGAGCTCGGCATCGTCGGCGGTTACCAGTTTCATAATACGATTGGCCGGATCCATGGTGGTGTCCCAAAGCTGTTCGGGGTTCATTTCTCCCAAACCTTTATAGCGTTGAATGTTAACTTTGGTGCCGCCAATAACTAAGGCCTCAACTTCTGGTTCACCCTCGTCCGCTTCCGTTGCCGCCACACCCTCCTCCGGAGTAGCGGGGAGCGAACTGATCGCTGCAGCTTTAGTTCTGGCTTCAGTTTTTCCAGCTTTAGTCTTCTTTAATTCATCAATAATTCGTTCTTTTTCTGCCGCGTCATAAGCGTAGTGCATTTCTTTGCCGTATTTTACGCTGTAGAGCGGCGGCTGGGCGATGTAGATGTGGCTGTTTTTAATCAGCTCTGGATAATAGCGGTAGAAAAAGGTAAGAAGAAGCGTCCGGATGTGCGCGCCGTCCACGTCGGCATCGGTCATAATAACGATGCGATGGTAGCGGAGTTTAGAGATATCAAACTGCTCGCCAATGTTGGTGCCCATGGCGATGATGAGGGACTTGAGTTCATTATTGGTAAGAATTTTATCGAGCCGGGCGCGTTCCACGTTTAGAACTTTGCCGCGCAAGGGCAGGATTGCTTGGTGTTCGCGGTCGCGGCCTTGCTTAGCCGAGCCACCGGCCGAGTCTCCCTCGACGATAAACAGTTCGGAGTCTTCGGCGTTCCGGCTCGAACAGTCGGCGAGCTTACCCGGCAGGGTAAAACCTTCCAGAGCGCCTTTTCGTAAAATGGTGTCGCGAGCGATTTTGGCGGCCGCCCGAGCCTTGGCGGAGAGTACGCATTTGCCAATAATGCCCTCGGCATCTTTGGGATGTTCTTCCAAAAAGATGAGGAAACCGTCGCCAAGAATTGCTTCCACCGCGGTTTTGGCTTCGGTGTTGCCCAGCTTGCCTTTAGTTTGTCCCTCGAATTGCGGCTCTCTAAGTTTGATCGAGATAACCACATTGAGGCCTTCGCGCACATCTTCACCGCTTAAGTTGGTGTCTTTTTCTTTAAGGAAGCCCTTGTTTCTGGCGTAGGTATTGATGCTTCGCGTGAGCGCGGTTCGGAAACCGGCCACGTGCGTGCCGCCATCGGCGTTATAAATGTTGTTGGTAAAGGCAAAAAGCGACTCGGTGAATTCGTTGGTATATTGGAGGGCGATTTCCACATTCACTCCCGCGTGTTCTTTTTCTATATAAAAAACTGTTTCGTTTTTTACTTCTTTGTTTTGATTTAGATAACGGATATACGAGGCCACGCCGCCCTCGAAGTAGAATTGATAGGTGGGGTTGGGGAAGGAGACGGAGGTTTTATCAACCTCTTTTTCTTCCGGGCTGCGTTCGTCTTTAATTATCATGTGTACGCCCTTGGTGAGGTAGGTATGCTGGCGCAGATGATCGATAATGGTTTTCCATTCAAAATCGAGAGTTTCAAAAATAGTGGCGTCTGGTTTGAAGGTAATGACGGTGCCGACATCTTTGGATTTGCCGATTTCGCGCACTTTTTTTAGCGGGTTGCCGTATTTATATTCCTGCATCCAAATTTTGCCGTCGCGGTGCACTTCGGCTTTGGTGTAGACGGACAAGGCGTTAACGACGGAAACACCGACGCCGTGCAAACCGCCGGATATTTTGTATCCTTCACCGCCGAACTTTCCTCCGGCATGGAGCTTGGTCATAACTACTTCCAAGGCGCTCACCTTTTGTTGCGGGTGAATATCCACGGGAATACCACGGCCATTATCGCGGACTTCAACAGTATGATCCGGGAGTAAGCGCACAGTAATTTGATTGGCAAAGCCAGCCATCGCTTCATCAATGGAGTTATCAACCACCTCCCAAATTAGATGATGCAAGCCGGTGGTGCCGGTGGAGCCAATATACATGCCCGGGCGGCGGCGCACCGCTTCCAAGCCCTCGAGAACAGTAATACTCTCGGCGCTGTAGCTAGTCGATTTTGGACTAGGGACTACGGTCGACGGACTACGATCCAGGGTCTTTTTTTGCTGTGCTGTAGTCTGTAGTTTTTGTTCTATAGTCTTCTCTTTCGAAGTAGCCGTAGCGTTATTCCTCGCGACTTTTTGAGCGACAGGTTTGGTATCGATCCTCCCTTTTTGGACTTTGCGTTGGGGCATATATCATTAAAACAATAAAACATCAAAACAAAAAAGCAATTATTTAGTGGTAGTATTTTAGCATAAAGAAGGGAAGCGGGCAAGGGGCTTGGGGGTAAAAATACTTTGTAAAATTTACAATTTTAAGGTATCATAATAATCATGCTAAACATCTATACGCCAAACAATCATAATGGAGAAAGTCCGGCGGCAAAAGCGTTGAACGGAAAGAAGAATGGAAAAGAAAAAAAGGCGGATTTTCGCACCTACATTGACCCAACCGGAGAGCTTGACAGTAAAAAGTTGGGATGGGGAATCTGGTACGTCGAGCACCGGTTAACGCTCTACCGCGTACTTTTAATTAGCCTGATAGCTTTAAGCGCTGTTTTTTGGTTGTTTAGCTTGTGGAAATGGGGGAATTATTTAATTTTTGGCCTAACCGCCGACCAGCGTCTTGGCCAGGAGTTGAGCCGTTTCAATAATTACACGTTAGCGCAGCCGCATTTTGCTCCGGCGCCAATAAGCGTAATAAGCACGCAGGTTTTGCCGGGAGGAAAAGACAAATACGATGTTGTCGCTGAAGTGATTAACCCCAACGACCACTGGCTCGCGCGCTTCGATTATTATTTTATCGTCGGTAGCGAAAAAACCCCCGCGCAAACGAGCTTTTTATTACCGGACGAAGCTCGCCTGGTCGGCATTCTTGGATTATCCAGCGCTCAAGCGGCCACCCTGGTTCTGGAAAACGTCGCTTGGACCCGCATCTCCGGCCACACGGTGCCGAACCCCAAGGCTTGGCAAGCGGATCGTTTGAATTTTGCGGTCAGTGATTTCGGTTTTAACTCCCTCCAGACCGTGGAAGCGCCGCACGCGAACACAATCACCTTTAGCTTCACCAACAACAGCCCGTTTAATTACGTTGAGCCAAAGTTTATCGCGGGGCTTTATCAAGGAGATACTTTGGTAGGAGTCTTGCCTCTGCAGTTGCCGGTTTTCAATTCCTTGGAAACTAAAAAAATTGATCTGCGGAGTTTTGTACCCAACTTGGGGGTGGACAGCCTTAAAGTTTTTCCGCTCATAAACGTGTACGACCAGGCAGTATACTTGCCGCCAGCGAAGTGATTAGTCAACAGTCTGTAAAGCCCATAAAGTTCGTCAAGCGCAACTTTATACCTGACTTTATAGACTTTTGACTTTATAGACTTTATGGACTATTTTCGAAAATTCTCTCCCCGTAGCTTTGATTGGATACTCCTGGTCGCCATGTTATTGTTGGTAGCCTTGGGGCTGGCCGCCATTTATAGCGTCGACTTATCGCGTGGCCAGGAATTTGTTTATTTCCGAAAACAGCTTATCGCGGGCGGTATCGGCCTGACTCTTCTCGTTGGCGCCAGCCTTACGCAGTATACTTTTTTTCGTTCGTACGCGAAATTATTTTATCTTCTCTCGATTATTCTTTTGGTGGCGGTTTTTTTGTTCGGTACCAACATCCGCGGTTCTAAAAGTTGGTTTACCTTCGGCGGCTTTTCTTTTCAGCCGCTCGAGGCGGCCAAGGTCGGAGTAATTTTACTTTTGGCCTACATAGTTTATAATTTTGGGAGGCGTTTTGAACGTCCTTTGTTTTTTATTGGCACCGGAATTATTACTTTTCTAGTCATGCTCCTTATAATGCTCGAGCGTGATTTGGGCTCCTCCATTATCATTGGTTCCATTTGGTTTGGAATAATGCTCCTGGTTGGCGCGCGGCGCGCGTATATTTTGGGCTTAGTTGGGGCGGTAATAGTTGCCTCTGTCGTCGGCTGGTTTTTTCTTCTCCATCCCTACCAAAAAGAACGCCTACTCACCTTTATCCATCCGGAGCGGGATGCCTTAGGCGCCGGCTATAATAGCACCCAGGCGATTATCGCGGTGGGGGCGGGGCAATGGCTGGGGCGGGGTTTAGGTTTTGGGTCGCAGAGCCAACTTAGGTTTTTGCCGGAAGCGCAGACCGACTTCGTTTTTTCCGTTATTGCCGAAGAGTTGGGGCTCGCGGGTATCGTGGCGCTGCTTATTCTTTTTGGCGTCGTGCTCTGGCGACTGGTTGTTTTGGTAAAAAAATCTAACGATGATTTTGTATCCGTTACCGTGAGCGGCATTGCCATTTTATTTTTTAGCCAGTTTATGGTGAACACCGGCGCCAACATCGGCCTTCTGCCTATTACCGGTGTAACTTTGCCGTTCGTAAGCTATGGCGGGTCATCCCTTATCATCAGTTTGTTTCTTATCGGGCTGGCGGAAAGCATGGTGGAGAAAAAATATTGAAGATTAAAGATTGGATTGTTTTTTCGTTCAGCCTGTCGTTCACTTTCTGATATTTATAAAGCTTACGGCTGATTCGCCGATGGTTGTTGAAGAGGAGATGTGGAAAAGTAGAATGTCCGAAGTGATGAATGAAACACCACCGGCTTACGCCAGTGGTGTGTCGATGGAAGAATCAAAAAACTAAAACAAATTTATCTTTCTTTGCCGTTTATTATAATGGCTATACTAACACTTTTACCACTGGGCGTGCTAACCACTATTTTTACACTCTGTCCTGGGACTACATCTATTTCCGGTCTAACAGTTTCAACTATATCTGCAGAAAGTGAATCGCCAGTAAGGCCAATTTCATCAAATTTTTCAGCTGCACTGGCGGGCGCGGCTATCAGAGCGAGCGCTAAAAAGCTTGAGGCCAGAATGGGGATGTATTTTTTCATATAAAATGTTAAATAATAAGTTGCTTAAATAAAGTTGCGCTCGACCCCATACTAGCAAATTACCAAAACTATCAAAAATTGTCAAATTTTTGGCTTTTCGCTATTACGTATAACGTTCAAGTGTATGCGAAGTTGAAAAACTCCGCTACCTTAATTTAATTGTATCAAAAAGAGCGGAGTTTTTCAATTTGGGTGAGGGTTTTCAGGGAAAGCCCGAACCGCATACACTTTGTTATGCGTAGTAGCGAAAAGCAATGGCCGCCTTCGCAGGCGGCCATATATTTTTGGTAATTTTGCTTTCTTAGTCGGATAACTTTTTGATTATATAATCAAGCTTTTCTAGAATTCGTGGTAAATCATCAACTATTGGTGATTTAACCTCCGTTAGTAAAACGCTGTGCAAATCTCTGAATGTTATGTTTTCCCCGGAAATTTTTTTTGCCCTTATTGCCAGTTGCAGCTCTTCCAGTTTTTTTTGAATATGATTTGCAAGATCTGGTAATTTAGCAATAGCCTCAGACACGGCACCAACTGTTTCATTGGTATATTTTTCAAGATTATTCAAAGCCCTTTCCGTTTCCTCGGCGGATAATCGTGGTTGTTCATGAGGTTTTTCTGTCATAATTTTATTGGTTAATAATAACGTTGACTAAATAAAGTTACGCTCGACCATGTACTAGCAAATTACCAAAAATATCAAAAATTGTCAAATTTTTGGCTTTTCGCTATTACGCATATGCGAGTATGCGATGTTTGCCGTAGCGAAGCGGAAGAAAAATTTGGGTGAGGGGCGTGCCGAGCCCCGAACCGCATACGCTGTGTTAGCCGAGGGTGAGCGAAGCGAAAGCGCAGTGCCCCCTTGCGTAATAAAAGCCATTTATTTTTATTCTTTCAAGATGCCCTGCTCTGATAGTAAATCAACGAACTCTTCTATCGCCTT
>CAZMYO010000051.1:0-18411 GCA_964570525.1 uncultured Gammaproteobacteria bacterium
CAATGTTTTGGCTATCAAAGGAACTACGGCTTCGGCAAATGATATAAGCTCTGCTTTATTTGACATGACCGATACTGGAGGAAGAGAATTTGTAATATCGGGAACTTCTGGCGGCGGCGGTGTGGTAAATATGGGAACATATAGCGGCAACGCTTTACAGTTGTTTACCAACAATGTTGGCCGAATAATTATTGATACCTCGAATAATGTTAATCCGTTTCTTACCAATACTCAAAACTTAGGCACACCCTCTAAAGCCTGGAGGAATTTATTTGCTTCGGGCACGGCAATGTTTGGCACTGCGATTTCAGTCGCGAGTACATCGGTTGATCTGCTGGGTAAAGTCTACGTAGACTCTTCGGGCACTGTTAGCGCGTCGGGCACCATCACTAACTTTGGCAACATACTAACCGGTACCAACAATACGTACGATCTTGGCACCGCCGGTACTGCTTTCAGGAACGCGTTTGTCTCGAGCACCATAACCGCGACATCAGTCACCAGCACCAAAATCGCCAACCTCTTTACTGATAACACCAATATCAGCCTCGTCACCTCAACACAGGTAAGCACCAGCAGCGCCCCTAATCTCACCAGCGTTTTTGTGGCCGGTAAATACGCCTATATCACGGATGGCAGCTCCGACGCCAAATTGCATATTTTTGATGTAGCCGACCCGTCCCAGCCGGCGCGTATCGGACAGCTATCAGTAAAAGCAACGGCCCAGTCAAAGGCGCTCTATAAAGTATTCGTGGCCGGGCGTATCGCGTATGTAGGCGGTCAGATGAATGATCCAAATGTGGGAAAATCTTTGTATACAATTGACATCTCCGAACCACTCAACCCGGTGGTCAAAGGAAGCTCAGGACCAGTACCAAGCCTAGGAATGGAGGGGCTGTTTTCGGCCGGGAATTTTACCTATGCTACTGTTAGCACCACTCCCAATTTTTACAAATTTGATATGAGTAATATCTCCTCTCCCTCCTCTGTTACAATAGGCACTGGCTTAACCACACCCCAACAAGTCGCGGTACGGGGAAACTACGCCTATATTACTGATTCCGGTGGATCAGCCGGTTTACGAATTATTGATGTTTCTCAAACTACTCTTCTCGTTACGAGCTTTACTACCGGCACCATCCCCACGGCGTTAGCGGTGCAAGGACGCTACGCCTATCTTACTGACGGCCGATTTTTACGCATTCTTGATGTTTCAAGCTCATCCACCGTGGCTTCCAAGGGAGCCCTTAATTTGGGGGCTAACCAAGGCACCTCCACCCTATTTGTCGCTGGCCGCTATCTCTATACCGCCGATACGGTTTCTCCGAATAAACTGCATGTGGTTGATGTTGCTAGCTCCACCAACCCCGTGGAAGTTAAGAGCTTTACGATTCCTGCCGCATCAACGCCCGCCAATGGCGTCTTCGTCGCTGGCCGTTATGCCTATGTGGTCGGTAAATCCGACATGTCAATTATTGATTTGTCCGGTATTGAGACCAATACGCTCGTGGCGCATTCGGCGGAAGTGGGCAGTCTTCAGGTGCTCTCGGACCTCTCCGTCGACGGACATTTGCGTCTCACCGGCGGTTTGTCAGTCGGGACCAGCCTCTTGTCGCAAGGGTCAAATAATGCCAACAGCTTGGGAGCGGATGTGGCTGAAACCTATTACCTCTCCGGAACGGCCGGCCCAGCCGATGTGTTGGTTATTGATACGACCGCTTCTAATACGGTAAAAATCAGTCCAGGCATTCCTTACGATCCAAACGTAATCGGCGTTGCTTCTACCAACCCCGGGTTAATTTTAGGCGGTGGCGACGGTATCAAGTTGGCTTTAGTCGGTCGCGTGCCAGTGAAAGTTTCTGGCATCAACGGACCGATCGCAATAGGAGACTCGCTCACCACCTCACTGTTTCCCGGCTTAGCCATGAAGGCCACGCGGGAAGGACCAACGATTGGTAAAGCCTTAGAGAGTTTTTCAGGCTCGGCCACTTCCACCGGAGTTATCATGGTATTTTCTAACCTTGGTTGGAAACACACACTGGCGGACGTTTTAAGCATTGAAGAGAACGGACAAACGCTTAAGGTTGGTTCAGCCTCTTCTTCCTATAATTTTTTAATCACCGGCACCACTACCCTCATAGGGGATTTACGCGTGGGCGGTAATAGTTATTTCGGCGCCATCGCCTCTGGCACCTGGCAGGGTTCGCTCATTGGCAGCGTCTACGGCGGAACCGGACAGGATACGTCACTCTGGAATAGCCTCGTGCGTGTTACTGGCGGCGTCTGGGCAACGTCCACGGTTGATCTTACGCGCGACGTGGCGGGAATATTACCCCTCTCTGCTGGCGGCACGGGGAGCGCGAGTTGGAGCGGCGGCGGCTTGGTCTTTAGTGACGGCGTGCGGCTCACAAATAGCCCGAGTCTGGTGTGGGACGCGCTCACCAACCGGCTTGGTATCGGCACCTCCACTCCTTTTACGACCGCCAGTCTAAGCATAGACGCGGGAAGTGATTCAAGTTATGGTCTTGCCGTGCGTGGAAAGATTAAAGCGACAGGGCTTATTACACAAAGTACTGCTCTAGACTTCGCCGAGAGGTATCCAATCAATCCGCAATGTTCGGCAAATGGCGATTGCCCCGAAGCCGGCGACATTGTTTGCCAAGATACCAACGCGTCTACTTTAACGGTTGAGAAATGTTCCGTGGCTAATAGCGATAAGGCCATCGGCATCGTCTCTACCAACCCGGGTTTTCTTCTGGAGGGTGGATTAGATGACAAAAATTCTAGAATAATCGCTTTGGCTGGTCGCGTGCCTATTAAAATTTCCACCACTAATGGAGTGATTCGTGCTGGCGACAAACTTACTTCGTCAGATATTTCCGGCATTGCCATGAAAGCAACCGAGGAGGGCAAAACCATCGGCATTGCCTTGGAAGACTATTCGGCTAATATTACCGGAAAAATTATCGCGCAAGTGAATACTAGTTGGAACAACACTATCTATCGAGTATTTACCGTGGACACCCACAACAAAAAAATCTATGTTGGCACCAGTACCGCGCCATTTGATTTGTCCTTAACCGGCAACTTCAGCATGACCTCGCCACTTCTTAACCAACTTTCGTTTGCCACCTCGACTGTCTTCACAAGCGCTGTCGGCAATCACACCGGCGCCCTGGCCTTTGTCTTTAACGCGGCTAGTTTTACCAGCTCATCACCCGATCGTTACCTCCTGTCCTTGCGCGCCAACAATGAAGCGCGTTTCTCGGTGTCTGCTAATGGCGATGTGCGCGCGGTTGGAAATTATTATGGCGCGAGCGCTGTCCTCGGCACCTCCACCAACCCGGGTGACTTGGCCGAGCGAGTAGACGTTTCCCCCGATGATTTGGTAGAAGCGGGGGATGTCATGATGGTAGACCCGGAGGCCTCTGATACTTATCGTCGCACCGCCGGATCCTACGAACAGGCGGTGGCTGGTGTTATCTCTACCAACCCAACCGTGATAGTCGGAAACGGCAAAACTTCCTATACCGCGGTTATGGCAATGGTTGGCCGGGTGCCGGTAAAAGTAACCTCACAAAATGGGCCAATTAAACAAGGCGATCTTTTGGTCTCGGCCTCTACTACCGGTTACGCCATGCGCTATGATCCGGCTAAAGACGATGGCCCGAAGATGGTGGGTGTAATTGGTGTGGCGCTTGATTCATTTGGCAACCGCGGCACGGGGAAAATTATGGCCTTGATTCGCGCTGGTTGGGCGCGCAACCAAACCGAAACCATCACTGCTTTGAAGGAAAAGATAAATGAGCTTGCTACGAAGGGGTCGGTGGCCAACGATCCGGTTTCGCTGAATGTTGGCGCGAACGGCGGACAACTTACCTATACCGGAGGGGACCTGAATTTATTAGGGAACACACTCTTGAATGTGGCTACGATTATTGGTAAAGATAACCGCTGGCGAATTGATGAGACCGGAAGATTTATCACGCGCCTCACTACCTCGGCCGGAGGAAAAGAGATGGTGGCGTTGCAATCGCCTACCGCTGAATTTGTCTTTTCGAGCTCATCAAAGATGGTAGCGGGAGAAGCACGCGTTATCTTTGATCAAGATACCCAAGAGATTCTTGATCCAACGCAGCCAATTAAAGTAACAGTAACGCTTACCTCGGCTGGTTCAAAAGGCGTCTATGTCAGCGAGAAAAACACGCAAGGTTTTGTGGTCAAAGAAAACGATGGCGGAAGTGGCACGGCTTCATTTGATTGGATGGTAGTGGCAAAACGTAAAGATGATACGGCAAGCAGTGGGGGTGGCGGAGGCCAGCCCAGCGAGGCCGTGGCCGGAGAAAAAATTGCCGCTTCTCCGTCTCCGGACTCCTCAATCTCTAGTACTGTGACCTCCACTCCGCCACCAGGTGATCAGATTTCACTTCCAACTTCTTCTCCCGTTGTCTTGAGCACTCCCGAGGAAACCAGTACCACAAGCACGGGGCCGTGATTAGAAATAATTTATAAGTAAAAAAATACCCCCGACTAAGTCGGGGGTATTTTTGTGGACCGTACCGGGTTCGAACCGGTGACCTCTTCCATGCCATGGAAGCGCGCTACCAGCTGCGCTAACGGCCCATTTTTAAATCCTTATCTTGATTTCATTATCAGTGATAATTCTCTCGATAATCTTTCTGCTTTTAAGCCTCTTTAACTTATACTCAATTTGTCTGGCTTCTTTTATCGTTGGATATTCCTGACTGAATGATATAATCCATGGCAAAAGCAAACGTGTAGATTTTACTAGTCCAATACTATGCTCACGAAACCTATTAGCTAAATCTTCAGTACTGCCAATATAGTAGGAGTTATTCTTTAGACTTTTTAGGATATAGATGTGTCCTTCCATAATTATAATTTGTCTTATAACCCTGACCTCCCCGATGGACATCGGGACGCGCTACCAGCTGCGCTAACGGCCCATCGATTTTTAAGATAAAAAAAGTATACCGCGGTTGGCGGTATCTGTCAATCCTTTCTGAAGGAATTCCTTTACGCTATTTATCAACTTGATAAGCAAAGTAAAGGGTAGGATACGGCACGAATATTCTTTCGTGCCGTATCCCTTTGGAGCGGGTGATTGGCCGTCTGATCTTTTTACCGTTCGGGCCAACACTTGTTGTCTTGGCCGCAGGCATAGGCCAGGATGCACTGCCCGCCACCGAAATTGTTGGGCTGGTTGGCGCAACAGCATTCCTGTGTCAGGTGGCCGCACGGCTGCGGGTTGACACAGCCGTCGCCCTTGGGCTCCGGGAGCATGTCCGGCATCGGAGTCATGTCGATCTTGGGCTCGGGCCAACACTTGTTATCTTGGCCGCAGGCATAGGCCGGGATGCACTGCCCGCCACCGAAATGGTTGGGCTGGTTGGCGCAACAGCATTCCTGTGACAGATCGCCGCACGGCTGCGGGTTGACACAGCCGTCGCCCTTGGGCTCCGGGAGCATGTCCGGGTTGGTCATGTCCGGCATCGACATCATGTCGACTTGCGCCACGTCGGCGCTGGCCGTGCCATTGTCGTCCGTGGGTAGGGGCTCGCGGGAGCAGACGGAGAGGGTGGCGCTGAAAAGGACGATCAGATAGCGCATGGGCGCTCCTTGGTGTTTTTCCCAGCGGACGTGCGGCACAACGGAACTATTCCGGCGTGTCCGTAATATCCTAGCTAGGAAAGACCCAGTACTATACAACAGTTCAGGCTATTTGTCAATAGGCACGTTGTGCATAGGTTGTGCATAGGCACGTTGTGCAGGCCGAATTATATCCATAATGCCCCGCCCCATCATTGCCTTTTTTTGGTTATTTGGGTATAGTGTCTCAATGAGTCCAAAGTCTATAAAGTCCATAAAGTCGAAAGCAGACATTCACTTTAAAGACTTTATGGACTTTTGACTTTATAGACTACCCGTATGTCATTTTCTATCGGAATTGTCGGCCTGCCTAATGTGGGAAAGTCAACGCTATTCAACGCCTTAACCAGAAGCAAGCAGGCCAATGTGCAAAATTATCCGTTCTGTACCATTGATCCTAACGTGGGCGTGGTGGAAGTTCCCGACAAACGCTTGGAGGAGTTAGCCAGAGTTTCCAAATCTAAAAAAATTATTCCGACCGTCATCGAATTCGTGGATATTGCCGGTTTGGTAAAAGGGGCTTCGGCCGGCGAAGGATTGGGAAATAAATTTTTATCGCATATCCGTGAAACCGACGCTATTGCTCAAGTGGTGCGGGCTTTTCGCGACGACAATATCATTCATGTGCATAATCGCGTAGATCCGCGCGATGACGCGGCTATCATCAACACCGAACTGGCGCTGGCGGATCTGCAAACCGTGGAAAAGCGCCTTAAAGCCGCCAAAAGCTCGGCCAAAGGCGCCGGTGCCAAAGAATTTCAACCGCAGGTGGATGTATTTGAGAAAATTTTTAATCATCTTCAAACCGGCTTGCCCGCTCGTCAGCTTGAGTTTACTGAAGACGAACTCGCTCTGGTGAGTGAATTGCATTTGCTCACCATGAAGCCGATGATGTATGTGGTGAATGTGGACGAAAGTCCAAAGTCGAAAGTCGAAAGTACGAAAGTCGACGAACAAACGCCACAAATTGAAGTAAGCGCCAAGCTCGAAGCGGAGCTTGCCGACTTAAGCGAAGCAGAGGCGCGGCAGTATTTAAAAGAAATGGGCACCGAGCAAACCGGTTTGGATAAATTAATTGTCGCCGGCTATAATTTGCTCAACCTCATAACTTATTTCACTTCCGGCGAGCCGGAAACACGCGCCTGGACGGTAAAAAATGGAACCAAAGCGCCGGAAGCCGCCGGAGTTATCCACACCGATTTCGTTAAAGGTTTTGTAAAAGCCGATGTGGCTAATTGGAAAGATTTTGTGGATTGCGCCGGCTGGAGCGGAGTAAAGGAAGATGGTAAAATGAGATTAGAAGGGAAAGAATATGTCGTAAAAGATGGAGACGTGTGTTACTTTCATATTAGTCATTAGAAATTAGATATTATCCCGATTTTGCTGTGGCGCAAAATCGTGAGAAATTTTTTATGCATGAGCATAATCCCGATTACATCCACCACCAACCATCCACCCCCAAGTCGGCTATTATTCGCCAGGTAATTTTTGGCATGGAAGATGGCATGGTTTCTACCATGGGGGCGATCACCGGTATTGCCGTTGGGAGCCGCGATCATTTCATAATCGTGCTTTCCGGAGTTGTAATTATCGCGGTGGAATCAATTTCTATGGGCGTGGGCTCATACTTATCGAGCAAGTCGGAACGGGAGATTGAAGAGCGTAAAATACATGAGGAAACCATTGAACTGAAAAAATTCCCCCGGGAAGAGAAAGAAGAACTTGTAGACTTGTACGTGAAAGACGGCTGGCCGAGAGACCTGGCTGGTTCTATGGCCGAGGTTGCTTCTCGCAACCAAAAACTTTTTTTGCAGGAGATGGCCTATCGCGAGTTAAAAATAATTCCCGAAAAATTGGAGCATCCCGTCCATAATGGATTAGCCATGGGTACTTCATATATACTCGGCGGCTCAATTCCACTTCTACCATATTTATTAGTAAGCGCCATCGCCGTTGCCACGCCGATCTCGACAGCGGCTACTCTGGTTGGCTTATTTATAGTCGGTTCCTTGACTACAAAATTTTCCAAACGTTCCTGGTGGAAAGCCGGCCTGGAGATGTTTTTGCTCGCGAGTTTAGCGGCTCTCGTTGGGTATCTGGTTGGCCAGGGAGTAAATCGTTGGTGGTTAAGGAGATAAGAGCCTAGCACGAAGTAAATTTCCAAATTTCCCGGCCGACAAATTGGCTGGGACGATGATAGAGAAGATAAAATTCAGGCGCGAGCGCGGGGGGCAACAGGCGCTCTTTTTTAAATTCTAACTTTTCAATTTCGGGAACAAGGCGGTCTGAAATAGCGTGCCACCTATTATTAATTTTAAAGCGAGGAATAATAAAAACCACTTTTCCATTGTTTTTCAGCATTTTTTTAAACTGACTGAATGAGGCAAGATAAAGATCGGCGAGCAGGGCGCCGGTTTTTTTAATTTGCTCCGGTGTTTCCCGGCCGTGAAGCGGCGGGCCGAGAAATGGTTCGGTTACAATGGCGTCTATAGTTTTTAGCGTTATTTTTTTATGGAGGTCTCCGATGTCGCTTTGGAAAACTCGAACATCCCCCGCACCCCCCTCCCCTCGGCTTGAGCTTGGGACGAAAGCAAGAGGAGGTTGAGCAATGGTCCAGGCAATGTTTTTTTTGGTATCTTCCACCGCCATTCCTGAAACATCAGCTCCAATCAATTTATTATATCCAAGAAGCATCGCCTCCGTCAGAATAGTTCCCGATCCGCAAAAAGGGTCGAGAATGGCTGCGGTATGCCGTGCTCCAAAATCTATTCCCGCCAAATTAATCATCATCATCGCCAGCTTCGGCGGCAGCATTCCGCTCCGATTGTCTCTTCCCGGGCGGCCAAAATCTCGCCGGCTAAATTCTTCAAATGGTTGCACCGCCATAGTTTTGGCAAGCGCCAAGGTAGCGTTGGTTTTTTCTACAAGAAATTCACGGCCGCGTTTGTCTAAACCGTTATTAACTACAGTCGCTGACGACAAAACCATTTCTTTCTTAAAGACATATCGTACCGATCTCCCCTCATCCTTAAGAAGTCCTTTAATTTTTTTACCCCACTCTTCAATGGTGTTTGTCATCGCGAGCGTTCCTCCTCGCAATGACATCGACGAATAAACACTGATCCCAAAATTTATTTTCCCCTCCACTTCTCGTAGTTCCCGAACCATTGCTTCAATCAGCGCTTCTTCGGATAAATTCTGGCCAAGCTCGCGGCCAATTTTAATCGTTCCGCCCAAGCGCCGGATAAGCTCGAGCGGATCAAGGCTTTCCGAAAGTTCCAAAAGCAAGGGGTCCCCCGTCTTAGGAACTAGTTTTAAATTACCAGTTTGATTTATGGCCGTTCCAAGAACGGCTACAATTTCTGCTGCCGACAAAAACGGCTCATGTCCGAGAGAAAACCACCAATTACTTTTTTGTTGAGGTTGCTCCGGGAAGTGTGGAGGACGCGGTTGCATAGGTGAAGATGTTTCTGGCTCCCTCGGCAAAGAAGAACGGGGCGCGCTTGCGTTCTAAAAATTGTTCTGCCTTTTCGTACTCGGGAATATTGATGATATCAGAACCCACGGTTGAACTCAACACTACCACCGCGTTGGCATCGGCGATCGTCTGGTAGATGTTTTGATAGCTAAAATAACTGCTCATGATAACGCTGCCGGTGAGAACGCCAATAATAATAATACTCAAGACGCGCCACCCCAAATAGGCTACGTTGGATTGCGGTAAAAATTTTTCTTTAATCGACCACATAGATTGAGACATCAAGGTTCATCGAAGTAGCCTCGGCGTGGGTAGTAGGTTCAATCGCCGCCGATAACTGCACTAGCTGTACCGTAATAAAATAATTCATATTTTCCAGATCCGTTAAATAGCGGAGCACATTATGATAAGCGCCGCTGATGCCGAGCGAAATGTTGAGGCGTTGGTTAGTAATTTTATCCACGTTAGAGCTAATGATTCTTTGCGTGACCATATTTTTGGCGGCAATGCCCTCTAAAGCGGTAATGAGTTTAAGCTCCTCGCCGGCCCTAAAAAGGTGTTCTGGAAAAATTCGCGTTTCCGATTTAATTTGTTCAATTTTTTTAAGCGAAGAGCGCAGGTTAATGGTTTTTTGATAACGTTTCTCCAAATATACGCGCAGATTATACGTTTCACGCTCCAATTCTCTAATACGCGTAATTGTCGGCCAAATGATGCCGAAAATCAGGACCAGGCTCAAGAGAGCAAAGCCTGCCACCAGGGAAATAATTTTTTTCTCTAAACTCATTTTCATAGGGCAGCGGGAGACAGGCTTTTGAAGCGCGCCTTAATGTCAAAGGAAACATTTTCTTTTTGGAAAAGGAGCGAAGTCGGGTTGGCTACCCCTTCCACCCAAGGGATAGATCGTATAATTTGCTGATAGCGCAGGAGCGCGTCCCGGGTTTGGGCTGTCCCGGATAAGAGAAGAGTTTGATCAACCCGATTTATCACCAGAGAATTTATTTTAATATCGTAGGGAAGCGTCTTTATAATTTCCTCAAGACGGGGGGCAACCGGAAGATAGTCGCGAGCGGAGGCGTTAAAATCCCTGATAAGTTTATTAACACGCTTGGTTTCTTGGTTATGGCCAGGGACATCGCGATTTACCAAGAGCATGCTCGCCGCGAGGTCGTTGGTGGTAGCGGTAAGCACCAGCCAGCCGATAAGGTGGGTGGTGGCCAGCAACGAGCAAATTAAAATTACAAATTCCAAAATCTCTTTGGTAAATAAAAATCGGACTAAGCCGGTTAGCTTGGTTTTCTTATACGGCGATAACAAGTTGAGTTTAAGAGTAAGCACAGGCTAAGATTTAAGGGGGTTTTGGGCCGCTCGAATGGCCAGACCAATCGCCGAAGCCAAGGGAAGCCCGCGAGCCCTTTCCGTTTCGGTTACCGGCCGAGCGGAAATATTTTTCCAAACATTGCCCGGGTGGGTAGAAATACGCAGGCGGTGGGAAAGGATGTTATCCATATTGCTGAAGCTGGCGCCGCCGCCGCACAGCGTGATTTTGGTAATATGGTTGGTGTTGGCAAAGTGTTCTTTATAAAAAGCTAAAGCTTTGCGTATTTCCAGAGCCAGATTTTCTACCAGCGTGGCGACAATTTTTAAATACTTGGGATGTTGTTTATTGTAGCGCAGGCCGTTCGCGATTTTTAATTTTTCCGCTTCGGAGTACTCCAGCTTTAATCCCTGGGCAATGGCCATCGTAACAATTTCGCCGGAGAAATTAATATTAGTGCTGAATTGGATGCTGTTTTGATCATAAACAACGAGACTTGAGCGGGTGGCTCCAATGTCTAAAATAATCCGGCCTTCTTGAGCGTAATCTTTTTGGCTGGTGATCATCGCTCTGGCGCTAGAGATAGCCTCAACCTCCAAAGCCAGCGGGTTAAGCCCGGCTGCCTCCAGGAGGTAAGTGTAGGAATCGGCAATAACTTTGGGTGTCGCGGTGAGAAGCACCCGAGTTTTGGAGGCAGTATCTTCCGCGTGATCAATAATCTGCCAGTCCAGATATGTCTCTTCAATCTCAAACGGAACATGTTTTTTAGCGTGATAAGCCACATCGTCATAAATAAGTTCCTTGGCTGGAGTATCAATTTCAATAAGCTTGAGAAAGGTTTTTGGATCGGGCAGGTCGGCCACCACCCATGGGGACGTAATTGGTTTTTCCGGACCCTCTTTGCCTAAGAGGCGTAAAATTTTACGCCGTGCCACCTCGGGCTGCTGAATTTCTCCACCAACAATAACGCCGGGCGGCAATCCAATTGTTCGGACCTCCTGCAGTTTAAAATACGGTTCGCCAAAAAATCGAGCGTGGTAGCTTAAGCGAACCAGTTTGATAGAAATATCCCCAATATCCAAGCCGAATGCTCCGGGAAAAGGGTTGCTTAAAAACATACGATCAAGTAATCAAGAAAACCAAGAATCAAGAAATCAATTTGCCTCGCCCTTTGTTTTATTGATTTTTTGATTTATTGTTTTTTTGTTTAAAAACTTTGCGCCAAAGAATACATCGGCAGAATGACGGCGACAGCGATGCCGGCTACCGCTAACCCCAGAGCCAGAATAATTACCGGTTCAATAATAGTGGAAAAATTTTTCATGGTGGTATCAACCTCGGCGCTATAATATTCGGCCAGTTCCGCGAGCATCTGCTCCATTTCTCCGGATTGTTCTCCCACCATAATCATTTGCACGACCATCGGCGTAAAAATTCGGGGGCTTCGGCCAAGCGTATCGGACAACGGCTCGCCCCTTTTTAAAAATTCTATCGCGGCCAAGATATTCTCGCGGTAAATAACATTGCTCTGGACATTGGCGGTAATGCGCACAGCATCGATAATGGGAACAGTGCTTTTGAGGAGAGACGACAACGTCATGGTAAAATTCGCTAAGTTTATTTTTTTGATGATTGTTCCGGCAATGGGCAGGCGCAAATTAAAGGCGTGTACCACCCGTTTGATCGCCGGTTTTTTTTCGAGCCAGACGGCAACGACTATCGCGACAACGATACCGACGGCAAGCGGCACCCCAAACCGACCGGTGAATTTAACTACCGCGATTAGAATTCTGGTTGGCAGAGGGAGCGCGGTGTTAAAATCATTGAACAA
The DNA here is from genome assembly GCA_964570525.1 of uncultured Gammaproteobacteria bacterium. Taxonomy (GTDB): domain Bacteria; phylum Patescibacteriota; class Patescibacteriia; order Magasanikbacterales; family GWA2-37-8; genus CAZMYO01. Next base: position 12,298 of record CAZMYO010000051.1, read on the forward strand.
GATAATGATTTTTGGCAAGACAAAAACTACCATTTCAATTCCAATACCCACCATCGCGAAAATAATCACGGCCGGATAAATTAAAGCTCCCCGAATGCTCGCGGCCAGCTCATGGCTTTTTTTCATTTGTTCATTTACTTGAAGCAGAGACTGCTCCATTCTCCCGGCGGTTTCTCCGGCGGCAATCATGCTTACGTAGAGTGGAGGAAAAATTCTGGGAAAATCGGCGAGCACTTCGCTGAGTTGCCGGCCTTTCTCCACTTGAGTTTTGATCTCGGCAATCGTGCCGCGCAGTTTTTTATTGCTAATTTGTTCACTCAAAATTTTCAGCGAATTTACCAAGGAGAGTCCCGCCTTGGTCATAATATATAAATTGCGCACCAAGAGCATTTTTTGGACAAACGGCACATGGGTAAGATGGTCGCTAACCCAGGCACCAAGCTTTTGCCGGGCCGGAGATAATGGTTTTTTTGCTTTAGGCATAGTAATAGCATAAGTTTGTCATTGCGAGGAACGAGCGACCTGGCAATGACACCATCATTCTTTCGTTACCCGCAAAATCTCACTAATCGTGGTAATTCCCATTTTGGCTTTAATCAAACCGTCTTCCAGCATGGTGAGCATGCCGTGACCTCGGGCGTAGTCTTTAATTTCAAGAGCGCTGGCTCGCTGGTTGATCATTTTGGTAATTTCCGGTTTAATCTCCAAAATTTCATAGATGCCGACACGTCCTTTGTAGCCGGTTTCGCCACAGCGTCGGCAGCCGGCTCCCTGGTAAAACGTTACGCTCCCCACTTCTTTTTCTTTGCCATCAAGGGAAGCGTATTCTTTAAAGAGCGGGATAATTTTTTTTACGTCAAATACTTTGCCCAGCTCTTCGACGGCGACTCTATCAAGATGATATTCCTTTTTGCAAAATTGACAAATTTTACGCACTAATCGTTGAGCGACAATGATGTTAGCCGTGTAGGCGACCAAAAACGGCGGCACCCCCATATCAATAAGGCGCGGGAGCGCGGTCGCCGCGTCATTGGTGTGAAGCGTTGAGAGCACCAAGTGTCCGGTCATGGCGGAGTTGATGGCAATATCCGCCGTTTCCTGGTCGCGGATTTCACCAACCATGATGATGTTAGGATCTTGCCGAAGGAGGGCTCTAAGCCCGGTGGCAAAGGTAAAACCGACTTTAGGGTTAATTTGGCTTTGGTTAACCCCGGTGACCCGGTATTCAATCGGGTCTTCAATAGTAGAAATATTTACTCCGGGTTGGTTGAGAATTCCGAGAATAGAATAGAGTGTGGTAGTTTTACCGGAGCCGGTGGGCCCGGTTACCAGAATCATTCCGTGCGGTTTTACAATCGCGGCATCAACAATTTTACGCGGCTTGTCCAAAAAACCCAGTTGGTCGAGAGTAAGCGGTTTTGTGCCCTCGTGGAGAATACGCAGCGCCGCCTTCTCACCGTCATAGACCGGCAAAACGGAAACACGGAAAGCTATTTTTTCTTCCTGAACCTGAATTTTAAAACGGCCGTCCTGCGGAGTCATATGTTCATCCAGTTTGAGATTGGCCAGAATCTTAATCCTGGCAATCACCCCGTTCTGGATACCCTTGGGCAGCGTCATTACCGGCTTTAAGACACCATCGATGCGATAGCGTACGGTGATTTCTTTTTCAATCGGTTCAATATGAATATCGGAAGCGCCTTCGTAAACGGCATTTTCTAAAATGCTGGTGATAACATTAACCACCGACACTGCTCCCGCGGCTTTTTTTAAACTATCCGCGTCCACCTCGCCGCTGGTATCCTGAATAATTCGGAGTTCCTCTTCGAGTTCGGTGTGATATTGGCGCAAGACCTCTTTGAGGTCGCTCGGGGTGGTGATGTAGACTTTGGGTTCCAAGCCAGTTTTCCGGCGCAGAAATTCAATCGTCTGGATATCGCTCGGGTCGGTCATGGCGAGTTTTATTTCGCCGCCGCCTTTTTCAAAAGCCACCACCTGATGGGCGCCGGCCACCGGGCCCGGTATTAAATTTAAAACATCTTTTTTTATCTCCCGTCCTTTCAAATTTATAAAAGGAACCTTTAGGTATTCGCCCATTTTTTGGTAAAATTCGGCCTCGTTAAGCGCGCCGTCGTTGAGCAAAATTTCCTCCACGGATTTTTTGTCTCTCGTTGCCTTGGTTTGGGCAGTTCTAAGCTCGGCCGGGGTTATTTTGAAGCTGTATTTTTTGAGTACCTTTTTAAAGGTGGGAAGAGAAAGCATACCGCTAGTTTGAAAAGAGGTTAACTACCTCTAGTATAGCATACTCGGGGCCACCCTTCATCAGAAGAGCCATTATTTCTGTATTCATTTTCAAAATTTTTCGGAAAGGCGGCGCCTGCCCGCCGAAGCCTCTGGCGGAAACGACTCCTTATTTTCTAATTGTGCCCTCGGCAGGAATTGAACCCACATCACCAGGTTCGAAGCCTGGTGTCCTATCCATTGAACGACGAGGGCAAAATAAAATCCAGATTTACCGTCTGGATTTTATTGCGTGGGTCGCGTGGGGATCGAACCCACGACCTTATCCTTAAGAGGGATCTGCTCTACCAGCTGAGCTAGCGACCCAGTGATCAGTTAAAAGTCCATTTCGACTATCAAATCGGATCTCCGTCATTTTTTTTCATTATATTAATTTTTGGTCCCTTCCAATCTTTTACTTTGACAGCCGCTTCGGCGGCTTCGGTCTGGGCTTCTTGCTTGCTCGTACCCTCCCCGGTCGCGATTAGTTCTTTATCTAGGAATACACCCACGCGAAAATTTTTGGCGTGATCCGGCCCTTCTTCGTGGAGCACTCGGTAGGTTGGCGTTATTCCCAAAAGTTCCTGGGCGGATTCTTGGAAGCGACTTTTGGCATCGAGGTAGAGTCCTTGCTCCAGCACATTGGGCAGCTTGGTTACGATCCAACGGGTTACGAACTGCTGCGCCACGTTGTATCCTTGATCTATGTAGATGGCGCCGATGAGCGCCTCGATAGTGTTGGCCATAATGTAGTTGCGGGCTTTGGTGCCGACGTCTTTCGCTTCGCCGTGGCTTAAAAATAAATATGGCTCCAGGCCGATTTCATAAGCGATTTCCGCCAAAATATTGGCGTTCACCAGCGCCGCGCGCCAGTTGGTGAGCTCCCCTTCCGGATTGGAATATTCTTGGAAGATAAATTCGGTAACGATTAATTCAAGAACCGCGTCGCCCAAAAATTCCAGGCGTTCATTATGCCCGAGGGGAAAATCGTGATGTTCATTAAGGTAGGAACGATGGACAAAGGCCTGTACGAGGTGTTCTTTTTGGCGGAAGTTAATGCCGAGTTTTTTTTCCAACGTGGGAAATTTTTTTTCTTTAACGTCGGATAGGGAGGCGTAGGTAAGTGGCATAGTGTTTATTGATTAGGCGATTTTGCTTGTCGGAGCAGGTTTAGCCGTTTCGTCTTTGTTTTTTACCAGATCATTATACATTGATCCCAACACTCCATTCACAAATCTTCCGGAAGAAGTTCCGCCAAAGCTCTTGGCCAGCTCAATCGCTTCGTTGATGGCTACTTTGGGAGGCACATCTTTAAGAATTTTTAATTCCAAGACGCCAAGACGCAGAATGTTTCTATCAACAATGGTAATTTGTCCGATCGGCCAGCTTGGGGCATATCGGCTGACAAGTTCGTCAGTCTCTTTCAAATGATCAATAACGCCATTGACGAGGGCGACGGCAAACTCTTTTTCCTCAAGCCCGGGGGCAAATTCTTTAAGGTTATGCTCAACAATAGCCGGCAACGCCGCCGTGGGGTTGCCGCGAAAATCCCATTCAAATAGCGACTGCAGGGCAATGGAACGGGCCAGGTGACGGTTAGGCATAAAGTACAAAAATATTGGATATTAGATATTGGAACATTTTAATATCTTAGTATCTTTAATATTTATCGGTTGTTCTTGTATGTGCTAGATTATGCCTTTGCTTTTGTTGCAGGACGAGTTGATTTTTTATCCATCTTGATTACTTGTCTGCCTTTGTAGGCGCCGCAAAAACCGCAAGCGCGATGCGGGCGGGTGGCCTTACCACATTTGGAGCAGATGCCAATATTCATTTCCTTGAGGGCAAAGTGCGCGGCGCGGCGGCGTTTATCCGAAGAGGTTCGACGATGGCCGGGAAGACCCATATTGTTAGTCTATAAAGTTAATAAAGTCCGTAAAGTCTATAAATTTTGGTAATTATAGCCTGGTGGACTATGTCCATCATACTACACTAAAATGGAGATTTTAGCAAGGGGGAAGGGCTTAATCACAGCTTTTTATTGCGTTGACGGGCGGTTGCCTTAGTAGTAGACTGAATAAGCTTGTGTTCAACAGGTTTGTGGCAGTTAGGCGCATACTAACAACATGGAAATAAAATTTTGTACCAGCAAAGAAGAGTGGGATAGCCGTTTGGTATCTCACAGCGAACATGCGCCGTTTACCCAATCGTGGGCCTGGGGTGAAATTTTGCTTGCCGAAGGAAAAAAAGTTGAGCGACTCGCGGTAATAGAAGGAGGAGAGGTGATAGCGCAGGCACAGGTGGTGTATAACAACTCGTCTTTTGGTTGGAGGTATGCTTTTTGTCCGAAGGGACCGGTAATAAGTCGAAAGTCGAAAGTCGAAAGTTATGTGAATTGTTTATGCAGTACCTGAAAGATAAGGACGTAATTTTTTTACGGATAGAACCCCCTTTGCCAATATCCAATATCCAATATCCAATATCCAAAGTGCTTGACATCAATCCCCGCGCGACAACTATTTTAGATATAACAAAATCGGAAGATGATCTGCTCGCCGCAATGCACGAAAAGACCCGCTATAATATTCGTTTGGCGGAAAGAAAAGAGTTGAAGATCGTCCCGACGGTGAGTCGGGATCCCGCTGTGGCGGGAAAAGATTTGAAGGTTTTGATGAATTTGATGAAAGAAACCGGCCAACGGGACAAGTTTAAGCTGCATTCCGAAGAGCATTATCGACAGATTCTCAATTCAGTTACAAGTTCCCAGTTGTCGGTTTTTTACAATGGACAACCGATTGCGGTTGGTGTTTTTGTTGGCTTCGCTGATACCTTTACCTACCTCTATGGCGCGTCGGATTATGAGCATCGTTCGCTCATGGCTCCATATCTAGTGCAGTGGGAAGGAATTAAGCTGGGCAAAAAGTTGGGCTACAAATATTTTGATTTTTTTGGGATAGCGCCAGGTGATAGTCGAAAGTCGAAAGTCGAAAGTCGAAAGGACGGCGAGCAAATCCTCCCTGTGAGGGGGGTAGGGGGGTGTGAGCCGTCGGGGACAAAAGAATATAGCTACGATCCTCGTCATCAATACGCCGGCGTGACTAGGTTCAAACTCGGTTTTGGCGGAAAAATTTTAGAAAATCCCGGCACCTTTGATTTGATTATTTCGCCCAGAAAGTATAAAGTCTATCAGATATTAAGAAGTATCAGAAGGTTGTTTTGAGCCCTCGTCGTTTCGAAGATCGGGTCGGATGACCGGGCGAAGCCCCAAAAATCCAAAATTAATTCATTATGAATGTTATTTGAAAAAATCCGATGCGTTGCGCAGAGAACGATTCTTAAAGACAAGTGAAGGAAGACGATTGTTGAAACAGCAAATTAGAGACATGCTCTCATCGTCCAATGGATAGGACATCAGCCTCCGCCAGGGGATAAACCCCTGGCGCCCGGTCGGATGACCGGGCGAAGCCCTGTTTAATATTTTTTTATGTATTTTGTTTACGTTCTGCGATTGAAGAATAATGATCTTTATAAGGGTTCCACCGCTGATTTAAAAGAAAGAATCATTGAACATCAGCGTGGTAAAGTAGATTCTACGAGAAACAAAAATCCAAAATTAATTCATTATGAATGTTATTTGAAAAAATCCGATGCGTTGCGCAGAGAACGATTCTTAAAGACAAGTGAAGGAAGACGATTGTTGAAACAGCAAATTAGAGATACGCTCTCATCGTCCAATGGATAGGACATCAGCCTCCGAAGCTGGAGATTCAGGTTCGAATCCTGATGAGAGCACGAAATTATAGTAACAAAAACCTCGCCTTTTCGGCGGAGGTT
>CAZMYO010000052.1:0-5145 GCA_964570525.1 uncultured Gammaproteobacteria bacterium
TTGCCAGATAGCGCTTTTCAAAATCATCGCGTTCCAGCATGCGCGCAACCGTGTAGTGCGAAGCGAGTCCAATGACACTTTCAAAATTCATGGGCGAAAGCCAGGTTGAATTAAAACAAATTTCCACTCGCTCCAAATCTAGAATTTTACCCACTTGGGAAAAATACGTTTTGGCATTAGCATCCACTTCTTCGCGGGTGAGCATGGGCCGCGTCGAGTCTTTCCCCGAAGGATCGCCGATAAGGCCGGTAAAATCGCCGATAATAAAAACGATCTGATGCCCCAATTCCTGAAAATCCCGTAACTTTAACAAAGGAATGGATCGTCCCAAATGCAAATTCGGGCTTGTTGGATCAATCCCAAGCTTGACGCGCAATTTTTTACCGGATTTCAGCTTCTTTTCCAGACTTTCTTTTACAATCACCTCGTCCACCCCTCTCGTTAAAAGCTCCTCAATTTTTTTTGCGTCGGTGTTAATTTTCATAAAATTTCTTTTTAATTGGAACGAATTAATACTCTCGGCAGCTCACGCCTCCCTACCCTCCTCACCGGAGGAATTTATACTGCTCTTGAAGTTTGTTAAGCTTCCCCTTCGCCTCTTCCAACTTTTTCTTCTCCCCTGCTACCACCGCCGCCGGCGCGTGGGAAACAAAATCTTGATTCGAGAGCTTGCTCTCGACGCCGGCAATGTACTTCTCTAACTCCGCAATTTCCTTACCTAGTCTCGTTTTTTCTTTTTCTAAATCCACCACACCAGACAGCTCGATAAATACCTCTATCGAGCCCACCACAAAACCAACGGCGTTAGCCGGTTTTTCAATCTTAGTTTCAATCGTTATATTTTCTAATCTCGCCAAGCCTTTGATAACCGCCTCGTTCTCTTTGAGAATTGTCAGCCGGTCTCCAGCGCTAATTGCCGCATTTATTTTTTTGGCCGGTTCAATTTTATATTCGGCGCGCAGGGACCGGATGCCGGTGATGATGTTCTTGATGAGATCAAAGTCACTAAAATCTTTTTCTCCAAATTCCTTAAATGCCGGCCACTTTTCCACCATCAGCATTTTTTCCTGTCCATAAACCTCCCGCCAAATCGCCTCAGTCACGAACGGCATAAACGGGTGCCACAACTTGAGAACTGTATTAAGAATATAATTCAAAATTTTCGACTTATTACCTTCAATTTTGGCAATTTCTAAATACCAATCGGCCAGCTCGTCCCAGGTAAAATAACGCAATAATTCCCCGGCACCTGAAAATTGAAATTTCTGAAGAGTCATGTCCATCATATTTACCACTACTTCTAGCCTATCCAATATCCACTTATCAGCCACGGTCACGGCCTCTGGTTTTGTGGCGTTGGAATCTGGTTTCTCAATTTTCAAAAGCATGAAACGCGCGATGTTCCAGAGTTTATTGGTGAAATTTCTAAAACCGGCGATTTTTTCTTCCGACAATTTCATATCATTACCCGGCGTGTTGCCGACGAGCAACGACAAGCGAGTGGCATCGGCTCCGTATTTCTCAATCATATCAAGCGGGTCAATAACGTTACCCAGACTTTTACTCATCTTCCTCCCTTTATCATCGCGCACGAGGCCATGCAGGTACACCGTTCTAAAGGGAATTTCTCCGAGCGTGTACGTTGTCATGAGAATCATTCGCGCCACCCAGAAAAATAAAATATCGTAGCCGGTTTCAAGCACGCTCGTAGGATGATAATACTTCAAATAAATATTTTCGTCTTCATATTCCGCCGTCGGGTTTTCCGTCCCAGGCCATTCGAGCGTGGAAAACGTCCAGAGACCGGAGCTAAACCAGGTGTCAAGCGTATCTTGGTCTTGCGTCCACCCTTCGCTGGCTGGAGTCTTCACGCCAACATATATCTCTTCACCCTTATACCAAACGGGTATCCGGTGTCCAAACCAAATCTGGCGGCTGATACACCAGTCGCGCAAATTATCTATCCAATGAAAGTAGGTTTTGTTAAAACGATCCGGAATAATTTCAATCTGCGCGCTCTCCACTACCTGCCGCATCAGCTGTTTTAGGGTTACTTTTTGCCCATCTTTTAATCCTTTGATGGGATGATAGGGTGACTGGTGGAAAGAGAATTCTTTGTTGACGGCGACAAACCACTGCTCCCGAATCTGCGGTTCAATGATGCCACCACCACGATAATTGGTCGCTACGTTGTGTATGTAATTATCCTCAATTTTGACAACCAACCCCTTCTGGCGAAGTTTTTCCACAATTTTCGATCGCGCCTCGTACGCATCCATATCGGTAAATTCATTGGCGATTGGCATAAGTTTACCATCGTAACCAATCACCTGTTCTTTATCCAATCCACGGCGTTCGGCAAGATCAAAATCAACAGCCGAGTGCCATGGAGTTATGGTCATTACACCCGATCCAAACTTCGGATCGACTACAGCGTCTTTAATAATCGTGGCCGTGATTGGTCCGTTGATCCACTCAAGTTCAATCTGTTGGCCATCCCGATACTCTTTATATCGTTCATCGTCCGGATGCATCACCACATATTTATCACCGAATTTGGTCTCCGGCCGCACGGTACCGATGACAAATGGGCCGTATTGAAAATAATAAAATGGCGCCTTTTCTTCTTTCCAGACAATCTCGTCATCCGAAACGTTGCTCTGCATCTTAGGATCCCAATTAACAACGCGACCGCCACGATAAATCAAACCGTCGTCATACATTTTTTTAAAAACTACCGTCACGGCCAAGTTCCGCGCCTCGTCCAAGGTATATGCTTCCATCTTCCAATCGAGCGACGCGCCCATCTTGCGGCATTGCCGGACGATGGTATCGTGCGATTCCTGGGCGAATTCCCTAACTCTCTCCAAAAAACCTTCACGGCCAAGCTCTTGGCGCGGATCCTTCAGCCCTTCTTTTTCTATCAAAAGTTTTTCCACCTTAGCCTGGGTGGCAATAGCCGCGTGATCGGTACCCGGAATCCATAAAGTCTTGTCGCCGCGCATACGGTGGTGGCGCGCGATAACATCTTGTATCGCGAGCATCGCCGCGTGCCCCATGTGCAGGGTGCCGGTAACGTTCGGCGGCGGCAGTACCATAGAAAAATGCGGCGCGTCTATATCTGTTAAATCATCCTCCACGCATTTATCGGGATGAAAATAACCGCTGTCTTCCCAGCGCGCGTAAATATCATCTTCGTATTTTTTTGGTTCGTACGCTTTCGGCAATTCCGCGGGCATATTATTTAGAATAGTTTTTACCCAAATTATTTTACTGGAAAATAAGAAAAAGGGCAAGTTTTTCGCTAATTAATAGGAAATCTTCTGTCCACAAGACGCCTCCTACTCACGGTTGACAGCAATTGTAATACTTGGTAGAATCTAGAGTTATCGTGTTTGGAGGGTAATTTCCGCTGTGATTAGGTTAAATGTAACATACGTAGAGCGGAGATTACAATTCAAGGAGAAGCCGATGAGAGAAACGTTCTGGAAATGCCTGGACGGCTTGGCGGTGCTGGCACTAGTGATCTATGCCACGCTCACCCCCTTTTATTCTCAAGATTATAGTTTGAGGCTAACCCCCTATGTAACAGGAGCTGTGGCGGGGGGATTTGCCGCGGCCTGGATGGCATTATTCGTCACCATCTCTGTCTGCCGCCTCATCATTCGCTTGGTAGTGAGTATAATAAAGCTCACCCGCCGAACCATTTCCCTCCTTCAGCGGGTGGCAGCACGCTTGTCCACTTGAGCGCTTATTGCTCTCGTGCCGTGCCTGCCGCCCGCCTCCCCTTTTCCTGCCGCGGCGGGATCCCGACTCGCCGTCGGGGGACAATTCCATCACTAATTATGGCTTTGAAAGAACTAGAACAATTTCAAAAAGTGCTCGGGGACAGTAAATATATCCTGATGGTTTTTAATTCCAAAAATAATGGCGATGCCGTAGGAAGCGCCTTGGCCTTAAAAACTTTTTTTGAGGGACAGGGGAAGCTTGTAGACATGGCGGCGAGCGAGTTCATAGCCCCCAAAAATCTCCGCTTTCTTACCGGTGTTGATAGTATCAAACCGAAACTCGCTAACGTGCAAAAATTTATCATTAAAGTCGATGTTTCCAAAGCGCCAATTGAAACTATCAGCTATGATGTTAAAGACGGCTGGCTCTCTATCTATCTCACCCCCCAACATGGGCTTATTACCAAAAACGAACTGCGCACGGCCCAAACTACCTTCAAATACGATTTGATTATTACCCTAAATACGCCCGACCTAGAATCTCTCGGCGACATATTCTTCAATAATACCGACCTCTTTTATAAAACCACTATCGTCAATATTGATCACGAGCCGAACAACGAACGCTACGGGAAAATTAATATTACCGACCTCAATGCCACTACTACTGCCGAGATTGTTTACGGAATCCTGAAGCATATTAATGAACACGCGATAGATGGGGGCGTTGCCAACGCCCTTCTTACCGCCATTACGCTTGCGACCTCGCGCTTTACCGCTCCCCATCTCACCCCGCTTACCCTTAAGATAGCCAGCCAGCTTATTGAGCGGGGGGCGGATCGAGAAAAAATAGCGCAAAACCTCTACCGTACCCGTTCGATTGCCACTCTAAAACTCTGGGGACAGGCGCTTTCCCACCTAGAAAACGATCCAAAATACGGTCTGGTGTGGACGATTATTACCCGTGAAGATTTTGCCCGTTCCGGAGGAAACGCCGAGGACCTGCGCGGCATTGTTGATGAGCTGATTAGCGACTCTCCCGAGGCCAAAATTATTCTTCTCCTCTATGAGTTAGAGGAAAATAAGATAGGCGGCATTGTCGCCACCGAAAAAAATCACGACGCGCTCCACCTGGTGAAGCCGCTCAACCCCGCAGGAAACAAAAAACAAGCTTCCTTTACTATTATAGGAAAAACCTTAAAAGAGACAGAAGCGGAAGTGTTGGAGATGATTCGAGGGGCGATACAACAGTAAAACAAGAAAACAATAAAACAAAGCTGTTCAATACCCATGAGTTTGAGCCTCGTCGGCGTTGAACTTGCCGACGTTCACCAAACCGAACACCCCGCCTGACCGGCGGGGTGTGGAAAAAATCTTAATCAGCAACCTGCCTGCCGAGGAGGCAGGACTTAAAATT
>CAZMYO010000053.1:0-22304 GCA_964570525.1 uncultured Gammaproteobacteria bacterium
CAATATTTCCGGTTTATTCCCTTTCGCCTGTTCCGGTTTCAAAACAAACAAATTCGTTTCTCCTTCGGCTTTTATTACTTCGGCTCGTTCTGTGACTTCTTTTTGCTCCCACTTTTTCATACAATCCTTGATATTCAAAAATAAAAATATTTTACAATGTCCACCCTCCATCCACGACAATATTTTGCCCAGTGATGTATTTGGCCGCGTCGGACAATAGAAATACTAAGGCGCCAGTAAGATCGTCGGGATTGGCCATACGGCCGCCCAGGGGCACCTTTTCGGAGTAACGCTTTACAAAACTTTCGGGCTGACGGTCGAATACTCCGCCCGGTGAAATACAGTTGACCCGAATATTGTGTTTGCCGAGATAGCTGGCAAGATATTTATTGAGATTCACGATTCCACCCTTAATAGCCGCGTATTCCACCGGCATTGTCATGGTAGTCCCTTCATATATTTCAAAACGCGGAGCGCTGGTGCCATAAATAGATCCGAGGTTAATGATGACACCGTTTTTCTGTCTCCTCATAACCTGGGCAACGACTTGAGACATTAAAAAATATCCGCCGAGGTGGCTGTTTACATTCTCGCAAAAATCGCCATAAGTTACATCTTCAAATTTTCGGCCATAATTTTTGTTTCGTGGGTAGGCGTTATTTACGAGTGCGTCAATTCGTTGATATTTTTTTACTACAAAATCCCGTAGTGCTCCCACCTCGGCCGGCTTGGTTATGTCACATTGGTAAAAAATAATTTCCGCGTTTTCTGTTTCCTGAGACAATTTTTCCGCCGCACCCCTTCCCTTCTTAACATCAATATCAACCATTACTACTATCGCTCCCGCTTCGGCACACGCCCGGGAAAAATATTGCCCTAACAATCCGGCCGCGCCGGTAATGAGACAGACTTTTCCGCTTAACGCAGAGACAGTAACGGTTGATTTCATAAAATTATGTTAAACGTTTAAATTCACTATGGGCAACCGGACCTTCCAATAAATTCTTGACGCGATTTTCTTCGATCGCCTTTTTGATTAAGCCAAACACTTCGTCCACGACCGTGAGGTACCTCTCCACCGCCGGAGCAGTGTGAGCAAAAGAAACATAGACGCTCGCGGAAGCGAGGTAGCCGCGCTTGAGCATCTCTTGCGTAAACAAGGTGCGGATGGCTTGACTCGCGTCGCCATAATCAAACGAAAACGTCACAAGCGCTTCTGGCCCGAGGACCTGTATTTTTAGTCCGTGCTTCACGGCTAGCCGCTTCCAACCAGTACCGATCAGCTGCCCGATAATTTTAAGATGCTCCGGAACGTTCTCTCTCGCCAACTTTTTAATAGTCGCTAGGGCAGCGGTTGGACCAATACGCTCGGTCCAGAATGTGCTGCTAATGAAAGTTTTTTGGGCTGCTTCCATAACCGCATGTCGCCCAATGATAGCTGCCATAGGAAAGCCGTTACCCATCGCTTTGGCAAACACCGCCATGTCAGGATTCACCCTATACCGCAGGTGTGCTCCGCCGACGATTAAACGCCATCCAATAGTAATTTCATCAAAAATTAATACCGCGCCGATTCGAGTGGCAATGTCGCGGACTTTCTGTAAAAAATTATTTTCCGGCTCGTGGTGGCGTACTGTTTCTACTACAATCACCCCGATATCGGGCCGGGCTGTCACCAGTCGCTCAAGTTCTTCGATTTTGTTATACGTAAATGGCAAGACCGTTCCCTGCAGCTCGGGCGGAACGCCGGCTGGCTCGAGACCAGAAAGAAGGTGTTCGTTCAAACCATTCGCGTCCCCGAGGTTGGTGGCAAGATACCAATCGGTCCAACCGTGGTAACCACAAAAGGCGACAGTGCTCTTCCCAGCTGCTGCGCGCGCAATGCGTACCGCTACAGCCATAGCTTCGCCACCACCGCGCGTGTAGCGTACCATTTCGGCCCAGGGGTGGAGTGAGCATAAAAGTTCAGCCAGCGCTACTTCTTCGGGACAATTGAGGGTGGCCATGGAACCAGCGTCTACTGCCTGCTTTACCGCTGCGTTTACCTCTCCGTCAGCATATCCAAGGATGTTGGCTCCCACCCCCATGATACTAAAATCGTGATAACAATTACCGTCGAGGTCCCACACATCAATACCGCTCGCGCGCGTATAATACGCTGGCCACAATTCTGGCAAAAACATCTCCGCTCGTTTGGACAACAATTGATTACCACCGGGAATAAGTGTCTTAGCTTTTTTCCACAGTAACGCTCCTGATGATATCGGCAGCTTCACAAAAAGTTTTATTTAAAATTAGCAAGACGCCGCACGAGAGCGGCCTTATTTTTAAAGATGAGTTCCCCCACCACAAAATCTTCCGGTTCATCGAGGTCAACCGCCCGCCAGCGGGGAATGGCGTAGCCGACCAAATTTTTGGCTAAAAAGGTTTTCTCGCGCAGAAACGCTTTAGTTTTTATGGCGTAGACCATAGAACCATCCAACTTGTAGGTGGGGGGGAGTTCTTGCCGGTTTGACGAATTTAAAAAAATACTACTGCTTACCAGTTTTAAACGATCGGTCTTATCTTTGGTGTAGAGTAGCTGCTCGGTGCCGCACACACTCACAGCCGCATCGGCCCCGCGCTTTATCAACAAATCCATTACTCCGTCAATATCCTCTACCGTGCGGAGGGGTGAAGTTGCCTGGAGAAGCACCAGATATTCCGGAACATATCCTTCTTGTTTTTTGAGAAATTGAAGCAGGTGGAGCACGGCGTCGGTAGCCTTGCTTTTATCCCGCGCCAACTCAGCGGGACGCAAACAGGGTATCTCTGCCCCATAATGGCGAGCCACTTCCGCAATTTCGAGGTCTTCGGTAGAAACTACGATTCGGTTGATGTGCTTAGATTTTTTAGCCTCGAGAATGGCATAGCTCAAGAGCGGTTTACCGCAAAAGGAACGGATATTCTTGCGGGCAATCCCCTTGCTGCCGCCACGAGCGGGAATAATAGCTAAAATTTCCATAAAATTAAACACGGACTGGCAAACCAGCCTGACGCATGGATGTGTGTCCTTTAAAAATACTTTGATCGGTAAAATGAAAAATACTCGCCGCGGCGACAGCCGAAGCGTGGCCCAGAGTGATGCCGTTAATAAAATCTTGAGTCGTACCAGCTCCACCATGAGCAATTACCGGAATATTCACACTATCAGCGACTGCTCGGATAGTCTCTATATCGTACCCGCTCAGAGTTCCTTCCCGATCAATGGATGTGAGTAAAATCTCCCCGGCTCCGCGACGCTCCGCTTCTTCTGCCCACGTTACCGGATCTAAGCCTGTTGACTGCTGGCCGCGATGCGTAAATACTTCATTTTTGCCTAAATTATTTTTCCGATAATCAATGGAGACTACAACCGTAGATTTTCCGAATCGTTTTGCCAATTCGCTGATCAAATCGGGCTGTTCAACCGCTCCGGTATTAAGCGCAACCTTGTCGGCCCCATGTTGTAGTAACACACGTGCCTGGTCACTTGTGCGAATACCGCCCCCTACCGTAAGGGGGATAAAACACTCTTCAGCGACAGCCGCAATAATTTCTATTAGAGCTTGTCGTTTTTCGCCCGTAGCGGTAACATCAAGAAAAATTAATTCATCGGCTTTTTGCGCCTCGTATACTTTGGCTACGGTGGTTGGGTTTCCCACATCTCGAAACGTATCAAATTGTTTGGTTTTGATCATCCGACCGTCTTTAAGCAGCAATGTCGGAATAAGGCGTATCCGCAACATAATTTAAGCAGGGTTCCAAGTAAGAAAATTTTTCAATATCTTCAAGCCATTGTCTTGGCTTTTTTCAGGATGAAATTGAGTGGCAAAGATGTTGTCGTGCTGAATCGCGGCGGTAATATGTTCTCCATAAAAAGCGGTTGCTATTTTGTCTTCGGGTACAGCGCAATCCATGGCAAAGCTATGTACAAAGTAAAATTCAGACTTTGGTTTAATGCCCTTAAACAAGGGACTGTCTCGAATGATCTCAACTTCATTCCAGCCAATATGCGGCACCTTTAGCCCCATCGGCTCAACAGCGAGTTTTCGCACCTGGCCCTTTATCCAGCCTAGCCCGTTATGCTCACCGTATTCAAAGCCCTTTTCAGCCAAAAGTTGCAGCCCCAGACAAATACCTAAAAATGGTTTTTTGTTTTTTATTACCGCTGTTGTTAAAGCAATGTCTAGCCCATTTTTGCGTAAATTTTTCATACCATCGCCAAACGCGCCTACGCCGGGTAATATAAGATGATCGGCTTGAAGCAGATCGGCTGGCTTGTCCGAAATTAAGACATCAGCGCCTATCACCTGAAGCGCTTTGGCGACTGAAAATAAATTCCCTAATCCATAATCCACTATTATTACCATAGTCTCTTAAATAGTAACGCTCGCTTCTATGTCATTATTAATGGTCCATAATTTCTGATCTGGAAGTTCTTGACCGCGCGGCACCATAGTTAAGTCGGGCGAGATATGGGGGCTAACCGCATGGCTCAAAGCAATTCGATTAAATTCTTCTTCAGTCATAGCAATAGCTCGCAAAAAAACGTCGAGACTGGCCGGGCGTTTACCTTCATACTGTTCAATGAGTCGGAGCCCTTCTTCGCGGGTCATGCGACCGTTGCGGATGTCAATCGAGGCCAAGTGGGTCATACGTGACATCCCGCGTTTTATCCACTTGAGATAATCCTGAATGCCCTGGAAAGCGTCCTCCACTTTCTCGTACCAATAACGTTCGAAAGGGATGCCTTCCACCGGCGCGCCCTGCCAGCCTAATTCGTCACGAATAATTTCTGACTGTTTTTTGGTATCCCAGGGAATATAGCTGCCTAAACATATTGAACGAAAATTAATCGCTCTTAAATCTGCCATCTTAGGATACCGATACGGCTCAAGATCGCGCAACGTAACCGATCCATCAAGAAAACCAACCATGTCTTCCGCATTAATTCCCAGGTTTCCTACTTTGTTAAATCTCTTTTCGTCCACCTCTTCATTTTCTTCATAGTTATAATAACTGGTATACTCGGCGATAGACTCTCCCCAAATTATCAACGGTATCTTTAATTTCACCGCTAGTTGCATGGGATAAGCGTAAATACCGCAATGGGAGTGCCACATGATATCACCTTTACGCTCTAATGAAACACGCATTAACTTTTTTACTACCTGCCAATTAGATTTAAATTTTATATAGTCAACCCCAAGTTTTTTGATAGTGCGCTCAGTATTGGCAAGTGTTACCGGCCGAAAAAAACCATGATCAAAGCTAACAATAAGAGGTTTAAGCTTGTATTTAGTAACTAAAATATAAGCTTGAAAGGTGCTATCTTTTCCACCGCTAAAGGGGACGATGCAATCATAATCCCGTCCCTTTCCACGGTACTGCTCCAGAAACTGTTCCAGTTCTTTTTCGCGGGTCGCCCAATCGATTTGATTCTGCTTATACTCGATTTGCCGACACACTGAACACACCTCGGCCTCATCAAAGGTGAGCATGTCCGCGGTTTCCAGCATAACACATTTGGTGCAACGTCGCATAGAAAAAGTAATAGTGAGGTAAGCGGGAGAGGCTATTTTTTCTTCGCGAGAATAAAATGCCATGGTAGATACACCGGACCGGAAAACTGCGCCCGTTCCTCGATCTCGGTTTTAATGGTGTATGTCCCGCGCGCGCCATCAACCGGACGCGGCAGATCAGTGGGAATTTCGAATTTGCTGACCGCGATGTCCTGATAGCCTTGGCTGGTCAGATAATTTTTAAACCGCGGCAGGGAAAAGATATTAAAATCACCGTCCGGATCATCGTCAACAGGCGAGGAAGCCTTTTTGTAGTCGCGAATATGAATCAAAACATCAAGCGGACCATCGTAAAAGAGCGAATTGAACGCCAACCACTCAGGGTTGAGCTTTACGAGCGCGTCCACGGCCGGTTCAAAACGCTTAAAGCAACAAAAGGTATGGGTGTTGATAATGCCCGTAAACTGGTTGACGTAGTCGACCGGTAAATCGTCCCAGTCGGCCACGGCTAAGGAAGCGTTCTTGATCGTCGGGAAGGTAGCTAGCTTTTTTTGTCCGGCTTCAATGCACGAACGGTTATAATCGGCCCCCACGAATGTAACTTCCGGATGCTTTTGAGCCAGGTAATAGACGTTATCGCCGGTCGCGGTACCAATATCCAACACTTTAGCGCCGGACACCAAGCAACCGTGCGTTTCCAGAAACTGGACAAAGGCCACGGTGGAACTTTTGGGCGTGGTGTAGCTTAGTAAATGATCAGCCACTCGTTCAGCTGAAGATTCAATGATCATAGGGTAAGGATGCTTACGGCGGCAAGCGCTCTTAGCTTTTTTTTAATCCCTCCGGCGTATAAATAATTCTCCTCATTTTAGCTTCTTCCAAAAATTTCATTGGCGTATATAAACAATCGCCGAGGTTCAGGTGAGCCATAAGATCTTTCCCGGCCTCGTCTTTGACCACCCCGACGATAAGCGTGCCGTCCGGCGTCGCGACGAATAAGCCGCTGTCTGATTTTCGGTAAATAATTCCGGCCTGAAAAGGATGGAAAGTGCCATCGTTATGACTGACGCTGCAGTTACTTAAAAAAACCCGGCGTTCGCCCACAAACGTGGACGCTCCAGGGTAAGGAGTGTCAAAAGCGCGAATAAATAGAATCAGATCATCTAACTTCCAGCTCCAATCAATAAAACCTTGATGTAGAGTAGAAAGACGCGGCCAATAAATGCTGAAATTCTCCTGCTGTTCGGCATACTGAAAGCCTTCCCTTTTTTCCACCCGATCAATAAATTCGGTTAAAATATTCCGGTCGTGCTCGGTTAACACACGCGCGTAGTCGGCTGGCACCACGCATGACGGCGGATAGACGAACTCATCGTAGAGAATAATGCGGCCAGTATCAACGCCGGGCGCCAATTCATGCAGCACCGTCCCGCTTAAACGGTTGTTGCTGAGGATCAGCCAGGACGCGGCGCCGCCGCCGCGATTGTGTGGCAACCTGGCTTCATGCAGGTTAACCAGCCGTCCCCCAAATAAGTCAATGAAATCAGCTTTAAAAATCCAGGCCGCGCAAATTGACAGTCCCATGGTGGCCGAGGTAATGGCCTTTTTTATTGTCGGATCAGTATTGACATTCGACGAAATGTGACAGGGTATGGCCTGCTCCTTCAGAAAGGTAACCAGGGTTTGGTTTTCCGTGTTAATGACTTCATCGGCATGGCGACGACTGGTTACTACCAAGACTTCATAGCCTCGGTTTTTCAACAGTACCGCGGTCGTGGCCAACATCATTCCGCCACCAAACAAAATATAGGCCTCTATCTTGGGAAATCGGTGCGCTTCGGTAGACATGTGGTTAAATAATGTAAAAATAAAACTCTTGTTTTGAGTATATCAAATACCGTCCAACCCCGCAAGGGGCCGACCCGTGCCGACCACCGTGATTGTTCGCGTTGACAAACCAGTCAGAAAGATGTTACTATTGCTGCGGTTAATAATACTTTGCTCTTGCAGTTAATCGGCCCAAAGATTATGAAAGTAGCTTTCCTCTTGCAACGTCGTTTCGCGTACATTGCGCATAATTTAGCGCTCTGGCTCAAAGAAAAATATGGCGTGACTGATTTTTGTGGCTATGTTTATTTACGTTCCAGCTACGACTTTCTCAAAAAACAATCCGATATTCAGTACACTTCCCTGCTCCTCGATGAGGACGTGCATAAAGAATATCACCAGGAATCGGTGAATCTTGGGTACCTGTGCCAGCTTGAGCAGGAGTATGGTTTACCTACTCTCTGGCCTTATATCACCTTAGATCGGATTATTATGTACAACCAGCTGGTGCGAGAATACCCCTATAATACTCCGCGATACACGCATGAAGAAATGCTGCGAATTTTTCAGGTTAAAGCCCGCGCCCTTATTAATTTTATCGAGCGGGAAAAGCCGGAGGTGTTCATTTTTCCTAACATCGGCGGCATTGGCGCGCTACTCCTCTACGAAATCGCCAAAAAGAAGGGAATAAAAACTCTGGTGGTATCACCAGCGATGGTACAAAATCTCTATCTGTTTTCTGAAACGTATGATGTGTTTACCGACGTTAATACCATCTTCGCCCGCAATATGGCCGGCGGCGCCAATCGGCACCATCAACAACAAGCCGAAGCGTTCTTGAAAGATTTTAGGAACAAACCCCAGACGTACCATCCGCTCATCACTCGCGCGCGACAACAAACCAGCCGACGGCGGCAACTGCAATTTTTGGCGCCGCGCGCGCTCCTGCGTTCGCTGCGCTGGTTTGTCCATGTGATATACTATTTTATTACCGAGTACAAATATCATGACTACTCCTTTGCCATGCAGCCGTGGTTCTATCTGATTGATAGAATAAAGCGCAAGACCCGCAACCTAATCGGCAACGCTGATCTTTATGATCCCTATACACCGGAGGAAGACTTTGCTTTTTTCCCTTTGCACATTGAACCCGAAGTCTCAACTTTGCTCCAGGCGCCCTTCTTTACCGATCAAATTAATCTCATCCGCCAAATTGCCCGCTCGCTGCCGGTACACTTTAAGCTCTACGTGAAAGAACACCCACTCATGGTACCGTACCGTCCGCGCCGCTACTATCGAGAAATCAAAAAAATTCCTAACGTTAAGTTAATTAATGCGGCCACGAGCAGCTTCGATATCATCAGCCACGCCAAGCTTATTACCACGATTACCAGTACCGTTGGCTGGGAAGGAATCATTTTAAAAAAACCAGTGATCACGTTTGGTGACTGTTTCTATAATGTCTTATCGCCAATTACCCGCTGTCGCAAAATCGAACAGTTACCATACCTCATTAAAGAAAAATTAACAGCCGGGGCCCCGGACAATGATACCGAGCTGATTAACTTTATCGCGGCCATTTTTGAGGACTCTATTCCGCTTGATCTGCAACATATGTGGGAGGAGGAAACTGACGAGTCGAATAAAAAACGAGGTTTAGAGCCGCTGGCCGATCTCATTGCTAAAAAATTAAATCTCTCTGCTGTGTTTAAACCTTAAAATCTATGGAATTAGTTTCTTTTCTCAGAAAATGGTACCGACAGCATTTTCATTCACCTCAACTTGATAGGAGTATCTACGGGATACTTGATTGGCTTACTGATCTCTATGCGGCGGGCGCTGGCTACAGCTTCCCCAAAAATTACATCCGTCGCTGGAAACTAGATATCCTGTGGAATCTATATGAACGAGAAACCGTGGAAGTGTTCAAAAATAGTATTAAACCGAGCATGATCGTGGTAGACATTGGCGCTCATATTGGTTATTTTACTCGCCTGTATTCTGCTTTAGTGGGACCCAAGGGAATGGTCTACGCGTTTGAAGCCGACCCGGAAAACTTTTCTCTCTTAGAGAAAAATACGCGCCGCCTCTCCAATGTAAAAATTTTTCCTTTGGCCATAACCGACAGTGTCGGCACTATTGATTTCTATCATTATCCCGATAAGGCCGGCTGCCATAGCACTCTGCCCAACGTGCCTTTGGATTATAAAAAAGAAAAAATAACGGTTGCCTGCAGTAACCTTGATTCGGTACTGGCCAATCTGGGTATCGAACGCGTTGACCTTGTTAAAATGGATATTGAAGGCGGCGAAGGAGCCGCTTTGCGCGGAATGGAAAAAACACTCACCAAGAATACTCCGCTTATGCTGGTGATTGAATTCGCGCCAGCCTGGATTCGCGCGACCGGAGTTACGCCGCTGTCCTTTTTACAAAACCTAACGAATCATGGGTTCAAAATTTTTGCCATCAAAGGATTGGAGCTCATCCCCCTAATTCCCGAGACCGAGGCTAGCTATGAAACACTGGTTCCAAAAACACCAACCGCCTTCAACGAATTTATTAATCTTTACTGCGTTAAAAATTAAGCCGCCGTGTGATGGACGATTTGTTTCAGGCCCTCGTATAACTTTCCAATTTGCTTCTCAAAGTCAAAACCATCGGTCGCGAGCCGCCGATAGCAGTTGCGGGAGAGCTTCGCGCGCAGAGCGGCGTCGTTACCAAGCTGTTCTATTTTTTTGGCCAAATCCTCCGGGTCGTGATTCTTGAAGTAGATAGCGCAATCATTGGCTACCCACTCCAAACCGCCACCACCGGGCAAAATACAGGGCAGGCCAAAAGCCATGGCATAGAGGAGGGAAATTGAAGTGCCGAAAACCATCCAATCGGCTTGGATAAAAATATCGGCTCGCCGATGGTAATTAAACAGCTGTTCTTTGCTCATCCATCCTGGCAACTCAACATATTTTTCCAAATCCAGCTCCTTAATCATATTATTAACTAGAGCCTCCTCCGGCCCGCTCCCGCCCAGAATTAAACGAAAGTCATCCTTATTCTTTACCTTGCTAAAGCCCTTCAGAAGCATATCAAAGCCTTTCCCGGGAGCCATGCGGCTCGAATAAAAAATGAGAAACGGACCATGCTCTTTATTTCGCCGGCTATAGGTATCTTCGGTGAGGACGTTTTCCGCGATAATACGCTTAAAGTCAATGGGATCGCCAATCACCTGGGTATGCTCATTGCTTTTTAATCCAAATTCCTCATACTTTTTCTTAAACTGCGGACTGATGGTAGACCACACATCAATGCCATTGGCCAGAGGCATGCCAAAATATTTTTCCATGAGCCAGCGAATTTTTTTCTTGAGACGAAGGAGAGCCGGCTCGGGCGCGTGAGGAAAAAAAATTGAACGATTTTCCGGCCAAGAAGAGAGTTCTCTGTTAAAAAACGCCGAAACCGGGACTTTTCCTCCGAGCCGGCGATAGAGTCCGGCTCCATACAAAAAAAGATGCCCATCCAAATGAAAAACATCAGCCTGGGCAGAGTATTTCTTGAGTATTCGGTAAATGCCCCACTGGATTCTGAGGAGCCCCGCGGCAATAATTTTTTCTTCGATCACTGGGTAGGGCAATGGCGCTGTCCAATCGTTACCTTGAGAAAAAGCGGTCACTACCGTTACTTGGTTCCCCCACTTTTGAAGCGTTCTGATCATAAGATCAAATTCCTCGACAGAACCGCCGGCAGTTTGAAAATTTAATTTTGAGGTGATGAAAAAAATGTTCATACTGAATGCAATTGTTTAAACTAGTATACTCCGCGACCCCCGAATGTCAATCTGGCAAGGATCAGGAGGCTCTACTTTATGCCGACCTCCCGGTTTGACATTGGGACGGCTTTTCTTTATAATTTAACTACATCTTTGGCTAAACTTATCGAACTATCCTCAGAACTATGGCACCAACTACTTGTGTTTTTATTGGGGGTAAGCAGATTGGGGTCAATTGCTTCAGACTCCTGCTTGAACAAAAAGTTATTCCGGCCTTGGTAATTGCCAATCTCGACGATGCGGGAGAAGATACCTGGCATGAGTCACTGGTAAAAATTGCCGCGAGCGCCAATGCAGAGGTGATTGGAAATAAAAAGGTCCGAGATCCGGAAGTGGTGGCGTTACTCAAAAAAATCAGCCCCGAAATCATCTTTTGCATCGGTGGTATGCAAATAATACCAAAAGAAGTGCTCGATATCCCCCGCCTCGGCACCCTCAACCTGCATCCGGCACTACTCCCGAAATACCGCGGTCGATTCTCCACTGCCCATGCGATTTTTAATGGAGAAAAAACACATGGCGTTACCGCGCATTGGATGGACGAAGGAATTGATACGGGACCGGTTATTATGCAGGAGCAGTTCGTTATTGACGATGACGATACTGCTAAAATTGTTTATGATAAATTTACCGAGGTAGGCTCAAGCTTGTTCAAAAAATTTCTCGATCTATGGCTGAGCGGAGACAAAATTGTCGCCACCCCCCAAGATGAAAGCCAAGCCACCTATTATCCCAAAGGCTTGCCGTGTAACGGAGACGTTGATTGGTCGTGGAGTGGCGAACAGATTAGAAATTGGATTCGCGCTATGACGTTTGAGCCATTCCCGCCCGCCAGCTTTCATATGGGCAAAAAAAAGATGCTGATTATAGACGAAAAATATTTTAAAGGATTTGATGAATAAAAACTATGCCCAACAGAAATACCGGCCACCTTCTGAAGT
The DNA here is from genome assembly GCA_964570525.1 of uncultured Gammaproteobacteria bacterium. Taxonomy (GTDB): domain Bacteria; phylum Patescibacteriota; class Patescibacteriia; order Magasanikbacterales; family GWA2-37-8; genus CAZMYO01. Next base: position 12,135 of record CAZMYO010000053.1, read on the forward strand.
GCCAACTCTGTAATCATAAAAATCTTCGGATGGTCCTGCCACTTGGCCACCAACCGGTGGTACAGGAATATCTGACCAAAGACGGCTTGCATAAACCGGAAGTGACATACCCTCTCAATCTGTGCCGGTGCTCGCGTTGCGGGCTCTTACAACTCGATTATATCGTGGATCCAAAAATAGTTTTCCCCGCGCATTACCCCTATCGCACCGGATTAACCAACATGCTGATCCGCAATTTTAGATCGCTGGCCGACCTTTTGGAAAAAAAACACAAGCTGACTTCAAAAGATCTGATTGTTGACATTGGTTCTAACGACGGCACGCTCCTGGAAGGATTCAAAGCCAAGGGTATGCGCGTTTTCGGCATTGAGCCAACGGATGCCGCCAAGGTAGCAAATAAAAACGGCATTCCCACGCTACAGGAATATTTGGATAAAAAAACGGTTCAGAAGCTGATAAAAAAATCCGGCAAAGCGCGCGTTGTCACCGCTACCAATGTCTTTGCCCACATCAATGATGTGCCGGAGTTAATGTCCAATATTAAAAATTTGTTAGCCGCCGATGGAATTTTTGTTTCGGAGTCGCAGTATTTAATGGATATTTTTGAAAAACTGGAGTTTGACACTGTCTATCATGAACATTTGCGCTTTTATTCCTTGAAACCGCTGGCACGGCTCTTTGCTTCACACGGATGCAGCTTGGTTGACGCCGAGCGGATCTCGGCGGCGGGCGGCTCCATCCGTGTTTATGCCAAGCTGGGCAAACACCAAATGAGCGCGCGAGCCAAAAAACTTATGGCTGCCGAAGAAAAAGCTGGTCTCTATAATCCAATTGTTTTACAGCAGTGGGCTGAACGCATTATCCGAACCAAGAATGATCTCGTGGCTCTCCTACTGCGCTGTAAAAAAACCGGAGCGCGAATTGCTGGGGTGGGCAGTCCGGCTCGGTCCAACACGCTGCTTGGTTTTACGAAAATCAATGAGCACCTCTTGGAATACGCCTGTGAAAAAAGCGGCTCTCCTAAAATTGGCCTGTACACGCCCGGAACCCACTTACCCGTGGTTGATGAAAAACAACTTTTACTTGATCAGCCGGAATACGCCCTCATCCTCTCCTGGCATATTGGGAAAGAGTTGATGAAAATTTTGCGCAAAAACGGTTACCAAGGTAAATTTATCATGCCACTGCCCCGCCCCCGTATCATTACTTCAATCTAACAATCCTAGTATGGACAACAAAAAAATACCCTGGTGGATGCCCCAAGTAGGAACTGATGAGGAACGCCGACTCATCAACCAGGCGCTCGACAATAACTTCGTTAATGAAGGGCCGCTCACCGCCCAATTTGAGGAGGCGATAGCCAAGCTGGTGGGGGTAAAATACGCGGTGGCAACGACCAGCTGTACGGTGGGTATTTTCTTAGCGCTTAAGGCGCTCGGCATTGGCCCCGGGGACGAGGTGCTGGTTCCGGATATGACCTTTATAGCCACCGCCAACGCTGTTGATCTCACTGGAGCAAAACCGATTTTGGTTGATATTGATCCACAAACCTTAAACATAAGCATTGAAGCCGTTGCGAGGGCCATTACCACTCGCACCAAAGCAATTGTTCCGGTCCATGTCACCGGGCGCGGGGCCGATATGCCGGCGATACTCGCTGTTGCCAAAAAACATAACTTACTCGTGGTTGAAGATGCCGCGGAGGCTCTTGCGTCAAAGCAGAACGACCAGTACCTTGGCACCTTTGGAGCCGCCGGATGTTTTTCTTTCTCTCCCAACAAAACCATCACCACCGGCCAGGGCGGCATGATTGTCACCGATGACTCGGAGCTCCACACCAAATTACGAATGCTCAAAGATCAGGGGCGGCCGGTGCGCGGCACCGGCGGCGACGATCGGCACGATGTGATCGGTTACAATTTTAAATTCACCGATCTGCAGGCCGCTCTTGGCCTTGGTCAATTAAAGTTGCTTTCGCAACGTATCGCGCGCATGAAACGAAACTACCGGCTTTATACGGAGGAGTTGAGTCAAATTGAAAAAATAAAAATCTTTCCCAGCCGAGCTGAAGAAACGCCCCAGTGGACTGACATTGTGACTGAAGAGAGAGACGCGCTGGTTGATTATTTAAAACAACACAATATTGATTCTCGAAAATATTGGTTTCCGCTTCACCGGCAACTTGCTTATAAACTGCCGGATGACAACTTCCCCAATAGCACTCGCTTGTCGCCACAATCACTGTGGCTGCCTTCGGCATTTACTCTGACGGATGATGATGTGCGCGAGGTTAGCAAGCTAATTAAAGACTGGCTCAAAAAATAAAGCTTCTTCTGTCCTTAACGCCTTCTACTTAACGCCTTCTACTTGACAAATAGCATATATTTGTGCTAAAGTTTTTTGTCCTAGATCGCTTTTTTTGACAGCGATTAGCGGACAAACAACCCGAGAAAAGGAGTCTTACCCATGGTCAGAAATTGGATGAAAGTAGGCGACCCGGTTGACGCATCGCTAACGTACTTCGGCAAGAAACTGATCAGGCAGGAGTTTAAGGACCCGAAGGGAGGGCAGCATGCCTTCTACTTCTACGCTATCATGGACAGTTGTGTAGTACTGCCCGTGACGAAGGTGGGAAATGCCCTCATCATCCGCGAGTACAAGCAAGGGTCCGACGAGATCCAGGATGGCCTCGTCGGCGGCTATCTCGACAAAGGGGAAAGCTTCGAGGAGGCCGCGCGCCGAGAAGTACGCGAGGAAACCGGCTATTCGGCCGGCAAGCTCATCGATCTCGGCCACGTCTGGATTGTGCCGCGCCACTCGTCGGGCAAAGTTCAGCTCTTTCTCGCTCTCGATTGCATGCCAGCCGGTGAACAGAAGCTGGATGAATCGGAAGTAGAAATCGAGGTTCTCCAGATTCCGCTTTCGGCGTGGATCGCCAAGGTCGTGAGCGGAGAAACCAAGGAGAGCTTTTCGGTCACCGCCACCGTCCGCGCTCTGCCCCACCTCGATCTTACCATCGGCACCTTCAGCATCATCGGCTAGACAATCTTTTCAGTCCTCGCCCTTCGAACTAATGGTTCGGGGGCTTTCTATTTTAGAAGAGTTATAACTTATTTTTTCGGATGTTCCTTATACCATTCGAAAGTTTTTTTGAGTCCTTCGTCGAGCGTGGTTGTCGGCTGCCAGCCGACTAATTTTTTAATTTTCGCGATGTCTCCCAGCCGGCGTTTGACGCTCCCGGGCGGCGAGGGTTTGAATTCGAGTTTTTTTGGTGTCCAGCCGGCGGCGGCGAACATTTTTTTGGCCAAATCGAGCATGGTGATCTCATCGGTGTTGCCAATGTGGACGGTTTCAATCGGATGGGTGTTAGTCGCCGCGGAATCCATCAGCATCTGCATGGCCTCTACCGCGTCGGTAATATAGCAGAAGGTGCGCGTCTCGTCCGGGCTAAAAATAACAAAGGGTTCCATTCGGTTCATAATTTTTTGCGACCACTCCGGCAAAACATGGTCGTATCCGGCGCGCGGGCCATAGAAATTATGCGGTCGCACAATCACCGCCGGAAAGTTATACGCCTGGGCGTAAAAGATGACAAACTGTTCGCCGATTAATTTTGTTCCGGCATACGTCCAGCGCGGGTTGTAAGTATCGCTAATGACCAGCGGAACCGCTTCGGGCGTCGGTAACGGCAATTGATTAAAGGCTTCAAGCGCGCCGGCATACGCTTCGTTGGATGAGGTAAAACAGAGTTTTGGTTTCTTCGGCAGATTTCGTATCCACTCGAGAATATAGATAAGCGACAAGGTATTGATTCGAAGCACCTCCTGCGGCATTTCATAAAATAACTTGGTGCCGTTGACCGCGGCCAGGTGATAGACCTGATCACAAGCAGTCGGCAGGGTTTTATAAAACTCCGGATCAGTCAAATCGGCCTGCGTAAATTGGACGCGTGAATCAGTCAGTAGATTTTTAAAATCCTCATCCATTTTCCCCCGTTGCAAATTATCTATCAGAATGAGTTGATTCTCCTCGTCAGCCAATAAACGCTTGGCGAGGTGATAACCGATGAATCCAGCACCACCGGTGATAAGTATTTTTTTCATATGATTTGACGAAATATGTGATTTATCGAAATCATACCGAGTAGCGTCCATTGAAACCCGGCCCGCGCACCGTCCATTGAAGCGCGGCGAGTAATTACATTTTTTTCCTGGCCCAAACCCACACACTCTTAGGATTCTCCAACTCAAGGCGTAGAACATCTAGTCCGACGCTCTGCAGCATTGTTCGAATCTTTTCTGGTGTTAGAGCAACGCCGTAAAACCACCACCAACGATGAATCGGAGCGCCGGTACGCAACTGTAGCTTCATAATCCCTCCTGGTTTCAAAGTTCGAGCAATCTCCGCGACATAGTCTGCGACAACGGACTCGCTGGCCAAATGTTTAAAAACATCATAAGAAAAAACAACATCAAAATAATTATCCGGAGCTGAAATAGCAGTGCCCGGCGTTTCCGTCCAAGTAATATTAGCCAGGCTCGCCAGGCGCTTCCTGGCAATGGCGAGCATGGTCGGAGAAATATCCAAGCCATGGACTTCTTTAAAATTCTTGGCAAAAAACTCTGTCAGGCGCCCCATCCCTGAACCAATCTCTAAAATTCGTTTATTGACAGCATCACGAGCGAGCTCATCTTGACCAACATAAAAATTATAATCTTTTTCTCCCGTTTCACGAATCTCAAATTCATCAACTTGCTCGCCGCTTTTCGTATCGGGATGCGCGTAAAAATAGGGATTTTTTTTAGCCAAACGCTCCCAACGCTGCTTCGATGTAGCGAGGGATGGTTGTGGTATCTTTTGTTCAATACCAAGCACCAATGGCTTAATCGTCCGACGCAACCAACAAAGTGGCGCGGTAGAATTGAGCCATTTCCAGTTACGCAGTAAAAAGCCAGTGACCCGCGAATTAAAATGTTCATAATCCCACGTTGAAAACCATTTGGTCAGCGTGTGATATTTCTCTACCACCTGCTCATGATACTGATTTGCGGCCAACACGCCTTTGAATATAGGCACCGGGATACGCTCAGCGCTCATCCGAGCGTACGCCCGCAAATCCTTGGGCAGACAATGTCCGCCAAAGGCTTGGCCGTAGCGTAAATAACTTTTTCCTTCAAAAATAAAATCGATAATTCGTTCGGTTTCTTTTCTAGCCGCCTCGGTAGCGGGCATTGCAATACTATTGCCAAATTCATTGACAAAAGCAATACGTAGCGCGTTCCAAATATTAGATAGGTATTTAACATAAGCCGCATCAGTCGGTTTCCCACGAAAAACCTTATTTGCCCGGCTCTGCCATACGCCTAAGAAGCTCGGCAAAACCACTTCCTGTCGTAAACCGAGAACAAAATAATAAGGATTGAGACACTCTTCAACCGCCCGGACTTCGTGTAAAAATTCAGGTAAATAAATATCAAACGTAAGGGTTTCCAATAAGGTTGGCAGGACCGTCGAACGTAAAATAATTTTTCCTTGCGCACCGCGTAATGAAGTGAGGGCAGAGCTAATAAGAGAGATGTCTTGTTCTCCGCTCGCGCTGACGCGATCACCGATACACACTATGTACCACGTCGACGGGCTATCAAGGTCAAGCAGAGTCGTCAGCGGCTTAATCTCTTGATAGAGCAACTGAAATTGATCAATATAGTGCAGGCGAGGCGTCACCACATCATAAAAAGAAACATCATACCCCATTCTGCGGAGGGAGAGGGCGTTGGCTTGGCCAACCCAGCCAAAACCAACAATCACGACGGTTTCTTTTTTACTATTAGACATACTGATTAAATCAAGGGTGGGGAATTTTATACAGCGTAATCATGCCGGCAGCAACCACTTTTTCTAAGTGTGGTATAAATGCCAGATCCCATTCCGGGTGTATATTTTTATCCCAGACGATATAATCGACATGATAAGCTCGTAAAACGTTTAAAATATTCTTCGGGTCTTTTGCTAACGCTGTGTACTCACGCGATAAAGACGCCAAAGTTGCCGCCCGCTTTTGGAGTATCTCCGGGTCAAAATTAACTAGTTTATTCCGATAGGTGTAATATTCCAACCCCGACCAATAACCTTCGAGGTTTGTATAAAGCTCTTTATACAACGAGGGCCGATCGGGATGGCCCAACTCACTTGTTAAATATCCAGAAAAATTATGTCGCGACAATTTATTAAGATAACTATACACAAATAGCGCGTCTTTAAATCGCCGGATCGGCGTCGTATGCACTGTGCCCACACTATGCCAAAACAAATCATGCGAGGTGTAAATAGTAAAGAGATAGGCGGACGCGTCATCTTCAGCCAAAATAACACCGGGATGATCTGTCTTCTGAAGCCAATCAATAAGCGGTCGGTAATTCTGTTCGTTCATTTTATTGGCATATGTTGTCCACAGCGACTGATATTGACCAACAGCGGTGTTAAGATAAACAATCAAGATTGCGGCAGAAAATAATGTAGTCCGCACCCGTTGCCAGGGCAGCAAAGACCAAAGCATGAAAAAACTGGCGATGACAGAAAGCGGAACAATAAAAAACCAATAGTAATGGCCGTATTGAACCACCCGACCTGTCAGCAGTTGTTGATTTAAAGCCACCCAACCGGCCAAAATAAATGCCCCGATGACGATGAGGCTCTGGTCCCGACGTCGCCGATAGACATAGAGTACAAACAGCAACAGCGTGACAAACCCAATCTTGCTAAAGATGGACAGGTGCCCGTATGTCGACCAAAGAAAGTAGGATAACTGTTTTCCGTCCGGGGTTCTAAAATACAGTAGCATTTTGATCACATTGTACGCGCCAAGCGCCACGCCAATTACAGCAATGGTAAAAACTTTTTTAGCCCGATTAAAATCTCTGGTTAGGGCATAGAGCACAAACAAAACTCCCGTCAGCGCGAGCGCAAATGTCCATCCATAAAAATAACTATAAAACAGCCAGCCCAAAGCCAACCCCGACCACATAACGTACCATCGCTGATTTGTCCGCAAACTTTTAACGAGCAGATTAAGATAGGTAAAAAAACCCAAGGAGCTTACATACGGAAAAGTTGGACGTCCATAAATATTAAAATCGGTATAGAACAAAGTTTTATTGTAAACAATCGAATAACCTCCAACAACAAAAAGGGCGGCGGCGGCTGAAACGAAAGTATTGCCAGAGAGTTGCCGCATTAAGAAATAAATCAACAGAATGACTATGAATACACCTATAAAATTATAGATATTATAGACGGTAGCCACATTTACCCGATCAGCCAAACCGAGCAGCTGTATCGGCGCCATCAATACATACTCATTCATGGTAAATTGCCAATCCTGACCATCCTCCTTACCTTCACGGAACACGACATTGCCGAGCGAATGACCTTCAAGCACTTCTTTGCCGCGAGCAACATAATTATGACCGTCGGAACCAAAGTGGGGAATATTAATGCCGCGATAGTCGTTACCGGCTAAATACGGAAAAATAATTTGGGGAAGTGAAACCAGCGTCGTTAACATCAAACCGGTAATGAAAATAAACGCATGGACAGACAGACGCTGCCAAAAACTCTTCTTAAAATCTGGAGCAGCGGGGCTGGCCGTGTTTACCAAATCACGAGTATAGAGCCCGGCCGCGGCGCGCTTCAAAATTTTACCAAGCCCCACGAGTGAACGGATTGAATCGCGCAAGGGATGTACTCTCGAATTTTTAAAATCGGTCCATAGCACCGGCATTTCCTTAATGCGCCACCCTCGTTTTTTGGCGGTGTAGGCGAGTTCGGCTTCGGCCAAGTAATGATTATCAAATTGGTAGTTAATAATGTCATGCCCGGCGGCCTTGGTAAACATTTTAAACCCTAAAGCGTAGTCGGTGCTTTTAAAACCAAAGACGAGCCGAGCCAAGTATAAAAATATGTTGCCAAGAAAAATGCGCAGAGCAGGCTGATGCGTCAAAATCTTGGCTCCCGGAGCATTACGGCTGCCCATGAGCACATCGATATTTTTTTCACTTTGAAAAACAGCATAAAAACGCGCAATCGCTTCCTCGTCGACACTGCCATCAGCATCAGTTTCAAGAATATAGTCCCCTTGCGCCTGCTTCATTCCGGTTCGCACTGCCACACCCCGCCCGCGGTTTGGCGTGTAAGAGATCAATGAAACTCGTCCGGGAAATTGTTTGACAAATTCTTCCGCGACCCGAACGGTACCATCGGTAGAACCATCGTTCACAACAATCAGCTCATAATTATCCGGAAAATGGATCGTTAAAAAATTAAGCGTGCGATTAAGGGTGCTGGGCAAGCGATGTTCTTCGTTGTAGGCGGGGATGACAACGGAAAGTTGCATACAACTTAAAATAATAATTTATCCACCCCCATAGACGTGAGGCGGTGGCGGAGCTTCTCGGTATTATCGCTTGATCGGATATACACATAGAGCTCCAGGTTGAGGTCGTGAGCTTGGCGCACCAGCTCCGGTGTCATTTTGCCGGGCTCGATAAAAAATATAAAATTACAGCCCAGCTCGTGGGCAGCTTTGAGTCCCGCATTCTCCCACGTGTCGCCATCGTGATAATAACGCAGGGCGGTGGCGGCAATCGTATTTTTTTCGGCATGCGCGGCGCTGGTGAGCCAGGTGAAGCCCAACCGTAAACTAAGACCGGTTTCTTCAAGCGCTTGTTTGGCCGCCAGTATGGCTTCGGGAGAAAATGAGTGAATACCCATTTGTTCAATAAAACGCGGCTGTTCTTTTCCCTGAACCTTAAAGGCGCCCTCTGCCCGCATTTCACCTACGGTGACAACAATCTGTCGCGCTGTTTGGGCGGCTTTTTCGGGCGTGCTGCCCTTCACTTCAAAAAAAACTTGGATACCGCGATCATAACAACCAGCTACATATTCGCGAAAAAAGGGAGCCGCGCCGCCCGTTTGATCAGGGGTGCGGACCTTAAGCTTGGCAAAGGTGTCGGGTGACATGTTCTCAATATCCTGATCTCTCATTTCAAAATCTGCCGGGTGCACCACCGCCAGGGTTTTTTCATCATTCAAAAGCATGACATCGGCCTCCACCCCGCCGCCATAGAGACGAAACGCCTCAAAGGCATTCGGAAAATCTTGCCCTTCCCATTTTCCGCGATGGATAATGTGTGATTTGGTTTCCATAAACACTATTGCTCAAGTTCAATTTTGTAAAATCTTTTCACACGCTTCGGTCACGCGGCAGGCAAAAGCGATGTTGGTGAAGGGCTTGGCACCAGTGCGCACGCAGTTTATAAAGTGCTCCAACTCATTGCGGAGCGGCTCGCGCGCATCAATGGCCGGCTTCATACACGCCGCTTCTTTTTCAAAATCTATTGTATAAGAGTGTAATGACGAATCACTTGATACTTGCGGATACGGCAACTTCCACAAACTTAGTTTATCATGTTCAAGTCGGTCGTTAAAAACTGCCATGCCTTTGTCTCCCACGATGGTAATTTTTCTAATTTTTTCCGGCCAAAACCAACTGGTGGTAAGTTCGACGGTAATACCATTCTGAAATTGCAAGGTGACGGACGTAAAATCATCGCGCTTAGACGTGTTTATCATGTGGCGAGCCCCCGAAACAATGAACTCCTCACCGAGGAATAGATATTCAAGAATTGCCAAATCGTGAACGCCGGCGTCCTGAAAGCTGCCCACATCACCTCGAATTGGACTGCAGTATAAATGTTCACCGCGAAAATATTGAATCGTGCCCAAACTGTCTAAAACACTTTTGAGATACTGAATGTAATCATTATAGATATATTGAAAACCGACCATGAAAACGTTGGGTTGGTCGGCTACGGCTTTTTTAACCGCGTGAGCCTGCTCGGCCGTTAACACCATAGGCTTCTCCACCAGCACGTGCTTGCCGGCTTTAAGCGCGGACATAATCAGATCAAAATGCGTGGCGGGCGGCGTGGCGATAATGACGCAATTGATGGCGCGATCGCCAAAAATTTCCGCGGCGTCAGTGGTGGTAATTATGCCTGGAGGGAGCGTGGTTCCGGAAGCTATGAAAGATGCCCGAGTGCTCGCGCACACCGCGGCGAATTCAACGCCGGGGGTAGTTTGTAACAGCCTGGCATAATGTTTGCCGAAGCG